>CAZHWL010000086.1:0-4831 GCA_964536035.1 uncultured Candidatus Bathyarchaeia archaeon
TGTCTTCACTGAAAAAGAAAGTTTTAAACATTCTAACTTATAATTGTCCGAAGATAACAGAGCTATTAGCTGGATAAGATGTTGAACGGCTACAATGGAACATTACTAATCACTGGCGCAAGTGGTCTGTTAGGCAGCAAGATAGTCAAGATCACTGAAAGCAAGTTCAACTTGATTCTTACGCATAATACCAGACCGCTAAGCCCTAATTCACTAGAATTAGACATAACGAATCAGGAAAAGGTCACACAACTTTTCAACGATCTCAGACCAGAAATAGTAATCCACACAGCCTCCGAAACTAACGTTGACAAGTGCGAACTCCAAAAAGAACACGCATGGAAAATAAATGTAGAAGGAACGCGCAACATAGCCAGAGCTTGTAAGGAAATTGACGCGAAACTTGTCTACATTTCCACAGACTACGTTTTTGACGGCAAAAAAGGCCTCTACATAGAGGAAGACAAACCGAATCCGATAAGTCACTATGGCATTACAAAGTTTGAAGGGGAAAACCAGGTCATTCAAAACTGCAATGACCATGTCATCTTGCGCACCAGTGTTATATATGGATGGCATCAATGGAAGCAGAACTTTGCGACGTGGGTAATTAACCAACTCAGACAGAATAGGGAGATGACAGTAGTAGATGACCACTATAACACTCCTACGCTTGCAGACAATCTAGCAGAAATGACGATTGAAGCCCTACGGAGCGACCTGCATGGACTATATCATGCTTCTGGGATCGAGAGAATAAGTCGATACGATTTTGCCATCCAGATTGCCAAGACCTTTCGCTTAGACCCAAATTTGATTAAGCCTATCAAGATGAGCCAGTTGACGGCATGGGTTGCGAAAAGACCGAAGGACTCATCCTTGAACACGGATAAGATTCAAAAGCATTTGAAGACAAAGCCATTAAACATAACAGACGGATTGAACATAATGAAACAGCAGGAGAAAGAAACTTGAAAGGTGTAATTCTTCACGGCGGCCACGGCACAAGACTTAGACCGTTGACCCACACAGGTCCAAAACAGCTCATTCCAGTAGCAAACAAACCAATATCACAATATGTCCTAGAAGACCTGCGTGACTCAGGAATAAAGGACATAGCCATAATACTGGGCGACGTGATGCCGGACAAAGTAAAAAGCCACTACGAGGACGGCAAAAAATTCGGAGCAAAAGTCACTTACATATATCAAGAGAAACCAGGCGGAATTGCCCAAGCAGTAGGTTTGACTGAAGATTTTGTCAAGAACGATTCCTTCATCGTGTATTTGGGAGACAATCTACTGAAAGGCGGAATCTCAGAATGCGTCAAAGAATTTCAAAAGAAGAAATATGACGCAATGATCCTTTTGTCAGAAGTAGAAGAGCCTCAGCAGTTTGGTGTTGCCGAGTTTGACAAAAAAGGAAACATCATTAGATTAATTGAGAAACCAAAAAAACCACCAAGCAACTATGCACTAACAGGCATTTACTTCCTGAAGCCAATCATTTTCAAGATGATAAAGAAGCTGAAGCCTTCGTGGAGAGGAGAACTCGAAATAACTGAAGCGCTGCAGATGCTTCTAGACGAGGGCTACAAGGTAGGCCATCGAATCGTCGTAGGATGGTGGAAGGATACTGGAACCCTAGAAGACATAATTGACGCAAACATACTCGTACTTGACGAAATGGATCACAAGATAGAAGGAAAGATCGAAGACAAATCATCTATCCAAGGACGCGTTTCAGTTGGGAAAGGCACATGCGTAAAGAAAGGCGCATTGATCCGCGGTCCAGTCATAATTGGAGAGAACGCGACAATAGAAAGTGATGTTTACATAGGCCCCTACACTTCGATAGGCAACAATGCGCAGATAAGAAAAGGCGAAATTGAAAACTCGATAATCATGGACAACTGCACAATTGAGGTCAGCTCAAGAATAATCGACAGCATGATAGGCGCAAACTCGGAAATAGTGACCAACCACAAAGGACCAAAAGGACACAAACTGACCCTTGGCGAGAACTCCAAAATAGTTTTGTGAGATGAAAAACATGATAGAAGGCGTCGTAACCAAAACACTCAAACAAGTAGCAGACGAAAGAGGATGGCTAACCGAAATCCTCAGAAACGACTGGGAACACTTCAAGAAATTCGGACAAGTGTATGTAACAGCAGCCTACCCGCAGATCGCTAAAGCCTGGCACATGCACAAGAAACAAACAGACAACATCACATGCATCAAAGGCATGGTAAAACTCGTACTCTACGACGGAAGAGAAAAAGCAAAAACAAAAGGCGAAATAAACGAATTTGTGATTGGAGAGCGAAACCCGTTACTGGTACAGATACCGCCTGAGGTCTGGCACGGCTTCAAGACAGTAAGTGATGATTACGCGCTTGTCTTGAACACCCCCACCGAACTGTATAATTACAGCAAACCAGACGAACACAGGCTACCAGCAGACACGAAAAAAATACCATATGATTGGAAACTGGCACCTTGGCTTAAACACGGGTGAACACAGTGAAAGTATTGGTCACTGGCGGCGCCGGCTTCATAGGCAGCAACTTCGTGCACTACTTACTGAAGAAGCATCCTGACATTGAAGTCACCGTTCTGGACAAGCTTACATATGCAGGAAGAAAGGAAAATCTGCAAGATGTTCTGAGCAAGATCAGATTCATCAAAGGCGACATATCCAAGAAAGAAGACGTAACGAAAGCTGCAAAAGATTGCGAATATATTGTCAATTTCGCTGCAGAAACGCACGTTGACAGGAGTATAGTGGAAGCTGGAACATTTGTTCTGACCGACGTGCTTGGAACATACAACCTGTTGGAAACAGCGAGAAGACTTGACATTACAAAATTTGAACAGATAAGCACTGATGAAGTCTACGGACACATAAAAGAAGGAAGCTTCAGAGAAGAAGACAAACTTAACCCACGCAACCCTTATTCAGCCTCAAAAGCAGGCGCCGAGCTTTTGTGCAGATCCTACTTTGAAACCTATGATTTGCCGGTGGTTGTGACAAGATCCTCAAACAACTATGGACACTATCAGCATCCTGAGAAGCTCATTCCAAAGACGATAATTTATGCTTTGAAAAACAAGCCAATCCCAGTCTATGGAACCGGCGAAAACATCAGAGATTGGCTTTACGTTGAAGACAACTGCGAAGCCATAGACGCTATCTTACACAAAGGAACAGAAGGCGAAGCCTACAACATCGGCGCACAACAAGAAGTGAAAAACATTGACGTAGTCAAAATCATCCTTAAACTGAGCAAGAGGTCAGAGAATCTGATTTCCTTCGTTAAAGATAGACCTGGACATGACGTACGGTATTCATTGAACATTGAGAAAATAAGGAAGTTAGGATGGAAACCCAAAACCAAATTCAATGATGGAATAAAGGATACTGTTGAATGGTACCGGCAAAATGAATCTTGGTGGAAGCCAGTAGCAGAGAAAGAGAGACTGGACTTTCACAAGAATTAACTTGTTATAAGACACTCAAAACTTTGAAATGCGAATCACATTGTCCTCAAACTGGACATGAAAAATAGAGCTTATATAAGAAATGAGTTCTTCACTTAGAAGCGCCTAAGCTGTGACAACTTTGATAAAACTAAGAATCGACGTTGACTATCCATACCCTTCAAGAATTAGAAGCCTCATCTACACAGCTCTGGGCATCAAGGTCGGCCGAGACTATCTCAAAAACTCGAAAATACTTGCAAGAATGATCAATGAATCACCCAAAGAAGTCAAGGCTTACTGGTTTTTCACGCCCAAAACTTTTCCGGACAAAGAGCTTCTTGAAATGCTTCATGAGAACAGACACGAAGTAGCACTACACATAATCAACAAACCGTACAAAGAACTAGAATTACTAAAGAAGCAAACTGGGCGAAAGGTGAATTTTTATACAATTCACGGAACAGCACGCATCACGGCCAGAATCATATGGAAACGGTGGAAAACAAAAACACCCAAGATTCCGGAAGGCTATCCTCTACAGTCTTTTTATGAATTCCCAACTTTCGACTTAGACGTTCACTGCTATAACCACCCTGTTGAAGAGGCCTTTGATGACACGTTGAGCGAAGTTGAAGAGGGCAAAGTTTTGCACGTACATCCTATCTGGCTTTTCCAACGCGGTAGAATAAACCACAGAGGCCCATACTATGCGGTGTTGCGGAAGATTCTGGAAGTAGATAAGGAGCTGGAAACGCTGGCCGTGAGCAAGAAGCTTTTCTTCAAAATCGCCAAGGATATAGAGGAGTATGAAAAGGACGTAAAGCCGACTGAGAAGTTTACAAGCAAACTTCGAGAAAGAGGAGTGGACATTTTCACGTTCATTGAAAGAAGATGGTCTAACAAAATCCAAAACGCTCCTCAATCTTGGCTTAAAACTATGGATAACATCGCGCTTCTGCAAATAACTAGTTATGATGATTGGTGGAAAGGCATCAGCAAAAAAACCCGCAACATGATCCGAAAAGCCGAAAAAAGTGGAATAAGAACAGAAACAGCCGAACCAAACGAGAAGCTTGCAGAGGAAATCTGTAAAATTTACAACGAGACACCGATAAGACAAGAACGAGCGTTTCCGCATTATGGAGAACCTCTAGAAGCCGTTAGACATGAAGTGCTTTCATCCAAGAACTGCACATACATCGGAGCATATTTCCAACATGAACTCGCAGGATTTATCCAGTTAGTCCATGGCGATGACGTAGCAAGAATTTCACAAATTCTGTCACTACAAAAGCATTGGGACAAAGCTGTGAACAATGCACTTGTTGCGAAAGCCGTGGAAGTCT
>CAZHWL010000087.1:0-4820 GCA_964536035.1 uncultured Candidatus Bathyarchaeia archaeon
GCATTCAAGGACGCAGGTTCTCCTTTGGCTTTTTCAGCTTTCTCAGTATTGAATTATAAATTCGAGATGGTATCAGAAGCATCGTCACAATTGCGACAAAACTGACTGAAGCTATTCTCAGTCCCAAGTCGACGTAAGATTGGCCTGCAAAATAGAGAATCAATTCGAAGTCGCCTGTTTTGTTGATAAAATAACCGTTCACAAGAGAATACGCGGGAAAAGATGAGATTGATTCATCTCCTGCAAGTATCTTCCATAGTGGATTATAGGACTCAGAGAAAACCAAGAAAAAAGGTTTATCAGCATTTACTTTCAATCGATACCTGCACGGATTCTCTTGTATGTACTCGATTAGTACTTCAGATCGGTTATTGTCGAATAATTGCTCCAAGGGAAGAGAGGTTTCATTTGATTGAAGTGAATACAACAATATCTGACTGACCTCAACTTTTCCTAACGCATCTAATTCTAGTGTATTGTCGTATGTGCTTAGGTTAAACGTTCCCGCATCAAACCATCTATATTCGCTTGAGGTGCTGTGGAGAGAAATCTCTGAAAGCTTTTCTCCTATTTTCACGCGTAGTTTTCCCAATTCCTCATTAGAGTTGGCTCGAACATAGCATTGATAGGTCCCATTGCGAACTAGGGGTAAGGTTGCCCTAGCTTCTGTTTTTTCGTAAACCTCAAATTCGTAGACACTAACAATTTCAAAGCCATCATAGTTTGTCACATACAAACGGAGTTTTGATGTCTCCACAGGTTTCTCAAATGAATGCGAACGCTGCATCTCTGTGTTCCCTGTGATATTGACTTGTGTCTCCCAAATGGACTCCTTCCCATTCCAAGTCTGTATCTCATAATCTTCAGCTTTTGCATGCTCAAAAGAGATTTTGACAGACGTTACATCATGTGAATTTGGCCAATTCAATTCAAGCCATTGCGGCAGTTCCTCAAACGGTGTGGAAGCCCATCGAGTAGTATAATTTCCATCAATAGCGTAGCTGGCTTTAAGATGTGTTCTGTCCTCAGTCGAGCTAGTATTGGCACTTGCCTGATAGGAGAAGCTCACCTCATTTTCTCTCCGAAGCACATTACCCTCAAATGGTTGAGGAAACACTAACCATCTTGGAACGTTTGACCCTTCCAGAAAGTCTTCTGGACGAAGAAGACAAATGAGTCGTCCATCAAAAGATTGCAGTTTTCCCAAGTATTCAGCAAATTTTGCTTGAAAGACCGTTTTCTCGGCTATACAAACGGCATCAACATCATTGTAACCAGTGCCATCATTGGATAGCGTGAGGACATGTGAGCCTTTAGGGATTTCTGACACTGGGATTTTGAGCCAACGTAACGTTGTCCAATAGTCTGCTTCAGGTTTGAGCTTCTCCACGAGTTCATCGTCAAGATATAGACTTAACTCACCCCTGTCAGGAGCGTAAGCTAACCTGATCCATACTTCGTATTCACTGTCTTGTGCAATCGAAAAGGGCATGTCAATTTTGCATTTCCCTCTTGTTGTCAATGTATCTTTGCCCAGCACGAATCGACCCCTGTCCCTCCAAAATGAGGACGTGACCCAATACTTAGTCATATTTGAACTTGGCACGGCGTAATTTTTAGCCAAAATGAGGTCTCCAAAGTCTTCCATTAGGAGTGGAATTACATCGATGAGACTGCCTCCGTCAGCGAATATGATGGCGTCAGAAAGATTCATCGAGTTGTT
This sequence comes from uncultured Candidatus Bathyarchaeia archaeon, assembly GCA_964536035.1. Lineage (GTDB taxonomy): Archaea > Thermoproteota > Bathyarchaeia > Bathyarchaeales > Bathycorpusculaceae > JBGPAV01. The sequence continues at coordinate 1,724 of CAZHWL010000087.1, forward strand.
TGAGATGAAGGAAAGAGCACTGTTCGAATTCATGAAAAGCATTGCCGTTTCATTAAGTTTGAATGATTCTATTTTGCTCATTATTGGAAGACACTCCAACCCTCCAATCACTATGGCTGAGCTACTGGGAGAGAATATCTGCGGCGTAAAATAGGAGTTCTCCAACACTATTGAACCGTTCTCATCAAAAACTGTGCTAGATCCTTCTTGTCCTAGAACGAACGCTTTAACCTTTTCACTGCTGTAAGAAGGAATTATTACATATTTATACCCAAAACAGCCGAGAATCTTGAGAAAATCACTAGTTAGATTATTATAGACTAGACTTCTGCGTAGATAATCCACAAAAGCTCTTGAAGAAGGCTCCCAGCCTCCATCTTGAAGAACAGGTTTATCGTGAAAAACAGCACTGTCAAACCCAAGGTCATGAGCCCAACCAACATCAGTCAGCATTCTACAGAAAGCAAAATCTGTCCCTGCAAAAGGGTCATTCATCCATTCTGAGGGACCCTTATTAATGGTGGCTATCTTGTAGTCACCATTCTGCTCAGCAGTCCAATAGAAAGCTTGAGTATAGCTTTTTGGAATCTTGTATGTAAGAGCACCGTTGGAAAAGAAGAAGGAACACGAGATCAAACTGCCTAAAAATATCAAGACAATGAATGCGACGCTCGCAAGTCGCAGAGCATTTTTGAGGAAACTATGCCACTCACTAAGTAAGCTGAATGAAAACTGAGACTTCTTGAGCACTTTTTGTAAGGCTCCAGTGTTAACACTAATATATCGATTTGAAAACTGGAGATTCTTGAAAAGCTTCCAACTCATACTGATAAAGACGGCTACAAAAAACGCATTAGAAAACGCTGTCATCATTTCCCATCTGTTTGGTCTTCTGAAAACAGCAAAGTGGGGAATATTAAACCAAGCCCAAGTGAACAAAGAACCCAATGGAGGATTTGGACCTTTTGATATAAAAACAGAGATTATCCCTGCTACCAAGAAGAACACAGTGTATCTATCTCTTCGGACCAAAATAGTTGAATAAGATATCAAGAAAACAAGAAGAAGCAAAGCTTGAACAGGGAAATCAAGCGGCCCAAAGCCTTTGCGAACATCCAGCACATTAATGTACCCGCCCTCTTCAGTCGCACCCAGTGTAAATGCCTCAGTCAGATTGGTTGCGCCAAAGGACTCAGCCTCCTCTATCTGATATTTGTACTCCTCAGAAAGAAAGTAGGCTTTCACACTGGTGAAGAATGGAATCGTGTAAAAAGCGGTCAGAAGAGCAGTGATTAGACCACAAATTAACAAGAACTTCAGCAGCCTCTTGCCTCTGTTTCTGAATCTTGCGTTTTTGTCTGGGTATAGAAGGTAGGTAGCGATAAACACAAGAAGAAACAAGCCATAGATCACAACAGCGTTTGCATGAAAACCAGACACAAAAACAGCCATAGCTATTGCTGATATCAGTGTGCTCTTGGTCCGACCATTTTTGAGAGCACGATCAACAAAAAGAAACAACAAGGGCGCAAACGAATAGCTGAAATTCAGGTCAACATGTCCTTCAGTGATTTGTGAGAAATGCCACTGGTTCAATGTATACACCAACATAGCGCCAAAAGCAGCTAAATCGCTATGCGTGTAGCTGTATGCAAAAGCATACATCGAGAACCCTGCTAAAAGGAAGGAAATAATCATAAAAGCTTCTATAGTTTGAACTGGTTCAGGAAAGACAAAATGTGTGAACATGAAGAACATGTCCATCAGATTCACGCCTTCTACAAAGCCAAATGAATAGGGCCGCCAAATGTACAACCACCTGTATTCTCGGGCAAAAATGTATTCGCGAGAGACCCATCCGTACAGATCATTTCCTGCTGGAACATTTCTTGTAAACAGAAAATTGCGAAAGATAATCACGGTGATTAGAGCAAACAAAGACAAAACTGCAATTCTCAGGATATTCCGCTGTATTACAGTCGCCAGTTTCCCAAACCATTTTGAGGAGGAATTTCCAAATGTTGAGACAAAAAAACCTCCAAGATAGCCAAAGTACTCGATAATAACCATCAGCAAATATGCGAAGGGTGATTTTAGACCATTAACATGCGAACCTATTCCTCTGAGCAATAGAACACGAATTCCAGCATATTTCCTGAACGTCTCTTGTGGACGCTTCGCAGCAAGATTGGGAATAGTTCTTCCATATGAATATGATTTCTGCAGGATGTCAGTCAATGAAGGAGAACCCTCAAAGTGTTCTATTTCAGTCATTGCTTTAGCGACTCTAAATCCACTCCTACTAAATCTCTGGAAAAAATCAAAGTCTTCTCCGCAGACAAGCTTTTCATCAAAGCTTCCAAGGCTCAAAAAATCATACTTTCTGAAGAAACGAGGAAGATCACCTATTCCTGAAGCGGAAAGAAAGTTTTTCTCAGCTTCGCGACACTTGCCGAACAAGCTATAACCGATGCATTTTTCAGGAACTACTATCCCATGAACTTTGTTTTCGTAGTAAGCCTTCAAACACTCGCTTATCACATTTGGTTTGAGCCTCATATCAGAATCCACGAAGAACACAAATTCGCCCTTGGCTTTCTCTGCAGCGTAGTTTTTTGCTTCGCTTCGTTCACCGTTCAATAAGAGCACTCTCGCGCCTAGCTTTCTTGATTCCTCAACTGTTTGATCCGTGCTGTGTGAATCCACTACTATTGTCTCGACTCTTTGGTATTCTTGATTTCTTATAGACTGCAGACACCGCTTGATGTTTTTCTCAGAATTGAAGGTTGGTATAATCACTGACACAAGCGGCGTATCAGCAAGTTGGTGCAACAAAGCCTCCTCTTGTGCATGTGCAAGAGTTTCTGCTAATGAATATTGCTTCAAAAATTGAATATTGTTCAGTCTCGGAACACGAAGACCGGCTATTTCCTAAAAAGATTCAATCTCTGAGATGATCCGTCTTTTTTTGATAACCCATAGACTTCAAACAGCTCATATCTTGATCCACAGCACTTGCATTGCGCATATGCATGTTCACTCTTCCAGCAAAGCCAAAAACCCTCTTGCGAACTACATTTCGGGCAAACTTTCAAAC
>CAZHWL010000088.1:0-4798 GCA_964536035.1 uncultured Candidatus Bathyarchaeia archaeon
ACGTCGTTGGATGCGCAAAGTCTATGATTCTTTGCATTGACTGCAAACACTGGCACCATGCCCTGTCTTTATCTGTGCTGAAAAGGATTGCAGAAGAGCAGACTCAACGAGCGAAAGCCTTGGCAGAATCATTGCCCAATCCAGTTTTTAAACAGATAAACGACTACCTAGAGGGTTCCAAAATCATCCCGATTGTGCTATCCTTGATGGATTGTAAGTTCAAGTTCTACGAAAATGTTCCAATAGTGCCGATCCTACAAATTCAAGACTTTCTTAATCAACTTCCCGCATATGCTGACAAATTAGCACACTTCGTAACTCCACAACATTATCTACAGAATAAACTTCTCCATCCGCCATAAACAGCCGAATGCCTGGACCAATATGAGATACTATGTCAATAGAAATCACTACGCCTCGCTGAGCACTGCCTTTCTGTCCGGCCAATTCCTTATTCTGGGTCGAAATTGCCCCTGTCTCTTTTAAGTATTCTTGCTTTTTCTGGAAGTTTGCCTTTTTCCCACTCTTTCCAGTCGACTTCCTTGAAAATCCATCTTTTGCCCAGATGTGCTGCGAGTATGGCGTGTTTGTTGGTGTTGTCTGTTGGAATGAGTTCGTTCAAGAATCTGAAGAGTTTGTCGATTTGTTGTTTAGGAAAGTACGCGTAATAGCTTGCGTTTTTCACTTCAAAAGCGTAGCTGTGCTCGCCTTTCCTCGCCATGATGTCTGGCAAAGGGTTCAGACTGGGGTTGCTTACAGGAACGCGCACAGAATTGTAACCATTCTTTTGCAAAAGCTTTACGAGAACGTTTTCGCTGTAGAATCCTCGCTTCCGCCATCTTCGAATTTCTGCCTTATCAACTTCTCTCATAATAGGGTAGGAGGCTCCTAGGTTGAAGGAGTTCCAAAGTGAAACGATCTTCAGAGCCTAAGAGTCTTTTAGGGCTTTCTGCGTTTATAAGTCTGCATTGGGATCTGGAGCATCGGTTTCTCAACTAGGCATTCTTTTAGATAGTCATCCAGTGTTGCTGCAGACACGACTTCTATGCCGTAGTCTTTTATGTCGATCGAGTGGTCAAAGTTCTTCTTTGGAACCACGACTTTTTTGAAACCCCACGCTTCAGCAGCTTTGATCTTCTCGTATACGCCGCCTACGGCTGTGATCTGAATTGAATCTCCGACGCCTAGGTTGATTTCTCCTGTGACCGCTACGTCCTGTCTCACTGGTTTGCCTTCGATCATAGAGCACAGCAGTATGGTCATCGTGACACCTGCAGACGGACCATCTACACCATAGGATTGTGCAAAGTCTATGTGAGTCAGATAGTCTTGAGCTATGTCTACACCGTATTTCTGTAAAATCACGCTTCTGACTTTGGCAATGCTGTCTGAGATGAAACTTTGGCCTTTCGCCACACCTGTGACCTTGTAGTATCCTTTGAATGGATAAGTCCGTGGTAGATCACTTCGTTTGACCATGTTTGCCTTGACATTCAGTACGCTGCCCGTCATTTCGCCGCTGAATGGGTCTTTCACGACTGCTAAGCCGTGTATCTGTCCAACCATGCTTCCTTGGGTTTTTATTTCCAGCAGCTTGCCTCTTTCGTTCATGTCATGTTCCAGTATCTGTCTTTCAATAGTCTTACAGTGTTGTTCGATGGCTTCTCTGACATGTCTGCTTTCAACAATCTTTGCGTCTTCGTTGATTGCAAGGGTTGCTGCTGTCTTGATTATCGAAATCAGTGGTCTGAACCTTGTCGTTAAAGCGTCTTTTTTGTTGCTTCTTCGCCTGCCTTCTTCCACAACTTCTTGACATGCGTCTCTGCTGAATGGTGGAAGATTGAATCTTTTGACCTCTTGGGCTACGAACTGGACATATTTGCGCTTGTTCTCTACTGTGCCAGGCATATCATTGTTCATTCTGACGACTTTGCCATATCCGTAGATGCGATCCATTAACGCTGGGTGAATCTGGCTGATGCTGTCAAAGTTTCCGGCGCCTACGAGGAAAGTTATGGCTGGAACCGGCTCCGTTGAAACTACCATGGCTGCCGTGTCGCCGCCGTGAAGTCTGCCTCTCAAAGTGATCGGCAACTGGCCGTCCTCAAGCACAGTAAGCAACGTTATTGCTTCATCAGGGTCTAGGTTCTTTATTTCGTCGATGTATAGTATGCCCATTGAGGCGACGTGAACGTCTCCTGCGGACACGCGTTGATGCTCTGGCGTACCTAGGCCGCCTGTTTGATATGGGTCCCATGCTATTGAGCCGAACAGCTGTGCACTTCTGTGGCCTGTTGCATCCAAGAATGGAGCGTGTTCCGAGCTGTTGTCGACTACTAGCTTCGGAACGTCGGATTGCTGTGCGCCTCCAATTCCTTTAAGGCCACCTGATCCCATGAGACGAGAGAACCACCAGATGAAGACTCCGAAGAAGATTAGACTTCCTCCTGGAATGAACGTCAGCGGAACAAGTCCGACGAACCGTTCAATTAGGTAATCTGCGAAGCTACTGTGATAGTACTCCTGCAATGTTTCGCCCAGAAACTTCGGGTTCAGGCTCCATGTTTGCCAAGCTTGAAACATGAAGTAGAAGCCTAAGGATATCAGAACCAGGCCCATCATAACCAGAAACATCTGCAAAGCTTTCAAACCAATCTTTGTTGTGAATTTTCGCTTGAATTCCTTAAGCTGTTCCACCTGTAGAATCTTTTTTCCTTCGCCTGCTTTAGTCATCGAAACCTTCGGCTGGCTGGGCAGTGCAGGATTCTTCCAGCACAGCGCGTCATATAGTTTTATTCCGTAGTCTTTGTAGGTCTGTGTCAGCTTCTCGGCTAAGGCTTTGCCAATCAGCGACTTGCCTGTACCGGGATCTCCTAGAAGTAGCAGATATGGTCCTGGGCTTATCACTGTTTTAGCTTTGGGCTTGTCTTTGTCGGCTTTGCTCCAGCCTTCATACCACTTGTTCTGCTCAAGATATTTGAGCTTGTGAACCCACTCGTCTAAGCAGAGGAAGCACTCTTTCAGCGCTTGCTCTTGACCTATTGCCCAGTTAATGAGGTTGTCGTCAACTGGAAAACCTTCAGTGCTCTTGAAGTCGCCCCAGTCCCACTGGACAGTCATCTTTCTCCCGCTGACGGTTCGCTCAAGTGTTTCTACGTCTTCTCCAAAACTGTCGAGAGTCAAGTTTAGCACCTTTCGTTTCGTCTATCTCAAGATATGGCTGTCAATTATTAAAGCGGTTATTTCCAAACTCGCAATATGAAAAACCCAATAACATGCAAAGGTTTGACCCAAAAAGCAGGCTTCTAGCGGAGTTAGGCTACGAACACTCGAATCAATTCTATTGCTCTTCTAAGCTACTGAAAACGTCTTTCCATGAAAAAAGCCCAAATTCAGGCCTGTTTTCCATCGAAAGTCAAGGCGCACAAAACTTGCCTGTGCTTGTTTGTCAAACTAAAAATCGAAAGCCACAATTCAAGCCGGAAACAGCAAAAACGGCAAAATTAAGCCCTTTCTGTTGAGCCTTTGCTGCTTGGGCATGGAGATGGCCGTGGCCTCATATAAAAACCCTCGAAAATCTCCAAGCGAAACAAAAACCCTGAGCTTCGCAAACACTTCGAGAATTTCGCAGATTTTCCACGCAATTTCGCAACAGTTTTCTTGAAATCTCATCCCTCTCTTGTTCTGGCTGCGTTTGCTCGGAACAGTCTACGCATCTGGTCCTTTCTGCGCCCTATCTGAAACTTGTTTTAACCTATCAGCTATTCAGATTGAATGTGTCTCGGACATGCGAACAGACAGGATCTACCAAAGTTTGCCTTTCTTGTTTTCGCTACCTTTTGATCCTTTCCTATGTATGCAAAGATCGCTGGCTAAGCAAAACCCTACGTGCGCAACTAGCTGTTTCTGTGACTTCTGGTGATGCTTCTGTATACGACTTTTGTCCTTGAAGAAACATGAGTGGGCTTGCACCATGTTGTTTTGAGTATTTCTTACGCTGAAAAAGAGGCTGTTTTCAAGCTTTTCTAGGATGAGTGTAGGCATTTGTATTGTCTGGGGTAGGCTAAACCGATGAGATTTTTCGCATCTTGATCTGAGCTTTTTTCTGTTTGGTTGAATTGGTGATATTGGTAATACCTACGCGCTTCATGTTTCACCAGAGTGCTCCACATCATAAGAGAAAACTTGTATACAGAAGCATCGCCCGGTTTCCCCATTCAGCGCTCACACCCAGTCAGTTGAAAATTATTAAACCAGTTCGGGGTATAAGTTTGCTTTATGTTATCCGGAAAAATTGTCAAACGTTTTGTGGCAAAGAACGGGCGAAAGGTGATCTTGCGTACTCTCAAGTGGGAGGATCTGGACGATTTGCTGGCACTGATTAATTCCTTGGTCGAAGAAAAAGCGGATATAATTAAAACGGTGAAGGTGACTCGGGAAGAGGAGGCAAGTTGGCTGTCAAGAGTCTTGGTCAACATCGAGAGAGGAGACATATTCTTCATAGCTGCAGAGGTAGACGGTAAAGTTGTCGCTAACTCGGAAATAGGTCGCGGAGACGGGTACTCCGCGCACGTCGGTGGTTTGGGTATAGCGATTAAGAATGGTTTTCGAGACCTTGGCATAGGCACTGAGATGATGAGAGCTCTAATTGACCAAGGCAGAAGTTGGGGTGTGAAGCTTTTGACCTTGTCGGTCTTCGGATCTAATAGTCGAGCGATTCACGTGTATGAGAAAGTTGGGTTTGTCCAAGTTGGACGTATTCCGAAGAAGTTCTTTAAGGAAGGCAAGTATGTCGACG
>CAZHWL010000089.1:0-1332 GCA_964536035.1 uncultured Candidatus Bathyarchaeia archaeon
GGGTTGGAGGCAAGAGCATTCAGAAGCAAGACCAATGAAAATATTATCAGTCCAATTGTGAACTCTGATCGTGTCTTCCGGTATATGCTAATGTATGTGATCAACAGGAAGATTAGGAAAGTCACATTGATCGTGGAAACCACTGTTTTTGCAATGTAGAAAAACTCTATGTCGCCAGGAATATTCTCTGGAGGTCGCTCATGAGGTTCCCAAGGTTTCGGGGGGAAACGTGGAAACCAAAAGGTCGATGTAGCCCAGAGTGCTGCTAAAATAGCTACTACTATTAAGGTGATTAGTATTAGCCAAGTCTTCATATTCTTATTCATATGATGCTTCATTTGCTCTACTCCTTTTTCTACTTTTTCCAGATTTTCTTCAGAATCTCCTCAAACAAGCCGTAATTTTCGTCCATTGCCGGGGACAAGAAATACGTTTTGCCATATCCGTCTCCAGCTGATGTGATTATTCTGTTCTTCTCGAGAACTTCAAGATGATGCCTTATTGTTCTGTAATCCATTCCAAGCAGGTTCGCCAGCTGATTCGCGTTCTGCGGAGTCTCCTTTAGAGTCCCAATTATCTTGGCACGAGTCGCGCCCCCTTTCGTGCCTGCAATGAGCCATCCCAGCAAATACTTCAACGGACGCGCGCTAGTCGCCATTCATACCGCTCCGCATAGACCGAGTTTTTGATAAACGTATTTGGACTAGGGTAATAAGCGTGTCTCTCAATTTCTGACTGCTAAATCTGACAAGAATGTGGCTAGATTAGGAATAGAATAGGATTGAATTCTGAAAAACCCCTTAATAATTCGCAGGGGTCATGAAAGATTTGGAGGTTGAGAACAAGTCCGCAGCACCCTATTCTTCAAAAAAGGGACTCGTGAAGGTCCAGAGTAGTTGAAGACAATGTTTCCTTTCTCCTCTCCTTTCTCCCTTCAGCCGCTCTGGGCTTTAACGAGAACCACGAAGAATAGAAAGACAACCGCTAGCAGAGATCACGACATGGACACGCTGATGTTGATATCATTATCGGTGGCAGTTATGAAGAAATGGCGACTTATCATTCATTTCTCGAATTATTTTGATATGGTTCCACCAACTACTTCATACTCTGATTTGGAGTAGATTTGGGTATAATTCTGAAAAACAGTTTAATAATTCACTGTTCTTGAAGACTTTTGAACCGAGGGAGATGGCAACAGTGAACAACCATAAAACTCATATTAGTCCAGGTGAAACGGCGTCAAAATCGACTGTTTGCCGCTCCCCTTTTTTGGATTAAATGTGACATATGTTTGAAGGTGAATCGTGTGGGTGCTTTGACAAGAGCTGT
>CAZHWL010000089.1:1432-4726 GCA_964536035.1 uncultured Candidatus Bathyarchaeia archaeon
GGTGTCAAGGATGTTGTGCCATTCCTTGAAAAGTCATCCAATGAAACAACTTCGGAAACCATAACGGGCCCAGGCGGAAGAACCTTCACGATTTCCAGATCTCTCTACACGATTACAGGAGTTCCTCTGAATTCCTCTTTCATCGACAACTATTCCATACTGCCAACAAACATAACAGCAGGTAGAAATCTGCACGAGGGAGACAGTGGGGTTGTTCTCATGAGCTTAAACCTCACAGAATACTTCAGAGTGGTGGTTGGCGACGAAGTGCAGATCAACGGTGAGTCCTTCACAGTGGTAGGAGTCTATAACTCAGCGAATCAAGGACGCATGGAAACAAGAACGGCGTACATGAATCTTTCTGATGCTCAGACGGTGACAGGCCAAACAGGAAACGTAAGCAGGTTTGATGTGTATGCAAAGGATGCTTCCAATGTAGATGGAATAGCTGACATCATCGAAGCAGCGTATTCAGAACTTTATGTCACGACCTACAAAGACCGCTTGACGAACCTTGAGAACATGCAGGAAATGTATACGCAAACATTGACTACTGCTGAATCAACTCTTGATCAGACGCAGACGATTGCGACCCAAGAGATCGGCATAGCAGTTGTCGCTACAAGCTTGATCGTCTTGTTTGTAATGCTATACACTGTACGTGAAAGGACAAAAGAAATCGGCACATTCAAAGCGATAGGCTTCAGCAACTGGAATGTCATGAGCCAATTTATGCTCGAAGGAGTGCTTATGAGCGTAATGGCAGGCATCGTCGGTATTGCGATAGGAAGTATTGCAGCACCCATTTTTTCATCGCTTTTGCTTCCTCACGTAAATCTTTTTGGCGGCTCATCACGAACCCGTTTCCAACCTACTTTCGGATATGCAACCCCTGAATCCTCTACATCAGGAGCTACTGCAGCCTTAGATCCTCAACTTATATTGCTGGCATTTGGCGCGGCCTTATTGCTAGGAGCCATAGGTAGCTTGTATCCAGCTTGGAGAGCAGCCAAAATAAAACCTGCGGAGGCAATGAGATATGAGTGAGGCCGTTCTGAAAACAGAGAAACTGACCAAGATTTATACAATGGGTAAACGCAAAATCTCCGCCCTTTCCGGGGTCAATCTACAAGTGAATAAAGGCGAGTTTATTGCGATTATGGGACCTTCCGGTTCAGGCAAAACGACATTATTGAATGTTCTAGGATGCCTTGACACTCCAACTGATGGAATGATGACATTAAACGGGATAGATGTCACAAAATTGTCTGAGAAAAAACTCTATAGTATAAGGAGAAATGAAATTGGTTTCATCTTTCAGACTTTTAACCTGTTCCCATACCTGAATGCTCGAGAAAACGTCGAACTTCCAATGGAGTGCACGAAGAAATCAAAGGGCGAGAGAGGAAAGAGAGCACGCGAATTATTGGAGATGGTCGGTCTGTCAGGGAGAGAAGAACACAGACCCCACCGATTGAGTGCTGGAGAGCAGCAAAGAGTAGCTATTGCGCGAGCATTGGCGAATAATCCTGCCATAGTTTTGGCAGATGAACCAACCGGAAACTTGGATACAGAAAACAAGCACGAAATTGTTAGGCTGCTCGGTAGATTGAATATCAATCAAGGAACTACAATTATAATGGTAACTCATGATAGCCAGATAGCTTCGCACACTGAAAGAATTCTCTTTCTCAGCGATGGAAAAATTACAAAGGAAAAGCAAGGTCTTCATCTTGTGAAGAAGAAGCTCATGTGTCCCTACTGTGGCAGCAGGATACAGCTCAGCGACGCAAGATGTCCTTCCTGCAAGAAAAGACTGTGAGCACATAAGGAGGACCGTAGTTGGAGATTAATCGAAAATCAAGAACAACTCGCTTTTCAACGGTTCTTATAGCAATGATTATCGTGGTTAGCCTAATGACAGGGGGATTAGTGGGTTATTCAATAAGTAATCTAGCTATCTCAGGAGGAATTAACGATCTGCAAAATCAACTCTCAACACTTCAAGAACACGTGTCAGACCTTCAATCCACGCAGAACATAATAAACCAAAACAACACTTACATTCTAGGAGAAAATTCCTCTCTTTCCCAGTTGTACGAGCAAGTCAAAGACTCTGTTGTCATAATCCGAGGAGTAATAGTGCAATACGATATCTTCCATCGCCCCTACTACACACAAGTTCAGGGCTCAGGATTCGTCTACAACTTTACAGGCGAGATAGTGATTATCACAAACTATCACGTAGTCCAAGACACGGTCAACGTGACCATAACTTTCGTAAACGGAAACGGATACGCCGCCACAGTGCTGGGTTCAGACGCTTATGCAGACCTCGCGGTACTTTCAACAGATGCTCCGCAGAGCGAATACAGACCACTTGAAATTGCCAGTTCATCAACATTGAAAGTGGGTGACCCTGTGATAGCGGTAGGTAATCCATATGGACTTGCTGGATCAATGACGACGGGCATAGTAAGTGCGCTGGGCAGAACTATCACTGAGGACATGACTGGCGGATATCCTATCGCAGATTGTATCCAGACAACGGCTCCCATAAATCCCGGCAACTCAGGAGGCCCCCTCTTAGACTATCAGGGTAGAGTGGTCGGCATAACCACCGCCATTGTAAGTGATTCGCAGGGACTAGGATTTGCAATTCCATCAAACACAATATTACGTGAAACCGAATCTCTGATCGTAAACGGCTCTTTTGATCAACATCCTTGGCTTGGAGCAACAGGAACAGACATGACATATGAAATCGCAGACGTGATGAATACAAATGTAACCTGCGGATGGCTGATTGCCCAAGTCACAGCTGACGGCCCATCTGCCAAAGCAGGTCTACAGGGCGGAACGCAACAAGTCTCAATCACAGGAGAATCCGTGATCATCGGCGGCGACATCATAATAGCAATCAATACAACACAAATAGAGACAAAAATCACAAGCATGGACGATCTCTCAACTCTCCTAGAAGAATACACCTCACCAAACCAAACAGTCAACATAACGATAGTTAGAAACAACCAAACCCTGGCTCTTCCAGTAAAACTTGGAACAAGACCACCACCGACATAATCAGCGTGTTTCCACTAGCGGCTTTTGCTCCATTTTGCTCGTTTTCAGAATTGCCAACTTCAAATCTTTTAGATAAGAAAAGCCAACAAACAAGTCTGGTTTGTGGTGCTCTGGCCGGGATCGGAACACGTTTTTACCAGTAAAAATATGCTTGTCTTATGTTTGGCGAGAGTTCGAATCTCTCCTGGGCTGCCATCAAGACCGCTATGA
>CAZHWL010000090.1:0-4704 GCA_964536035.1 uncultured Candidatus Bathyarchaeia archaeon
AGGCTGTCACGTTGAAATCAACTGCCGCTATCTTGAAGATTACTGGTGACGGTGTTTTGACGGTTTTTGAGGGAAATGCAAAACCTTGTTTCGTGTTGGCGCTTATTGTGACGTTTCTGTCACGGTAGTTTGTCCAATCCCATATACAGGCGATTGTTCCGGTGCTGTTTATGTCAAGTTTGTATGGAAGGCTTGGAGATGTGTATGCTGAGCTGATGTGATATTGTGTTCCGTTGTCATAAGTGAGGTCAAAGCTTGTTATGTTCACAGAAGTTGATGAATCTGCGAGGTTAGCAACAGTGACATTGAACTTTGTCGGGTCAGATTCATTAAAAGCCAGAGGGGTCATAATGGCCAAGTTTGCTGTTGCTGACACGTTTGCAGTAACATAGGCAATGTATCCCTGTGCAGTTTCCACGAGTATTGTTGGGTCAACAGTGTTGTTCCAATTGTAAATGCAGTCAAACGAAACCAGTGTTCCATTTTCAAGTGTCTTAGGAAGGGATATCGAGATGCTTTCATGTGGAATCAATGTGTAATAGTTAAAGTACACGTTTATCAGTGTCAGGTTGATCGCTGAATCTTCATGATTCTTTAATGTTACATTGAAGTATTTTGCACTGTCTGTAGCGTTGAAACGTGTGCCTATGTCAAGCTGAACAAATTTTGTTTTGGCAGAAAGCGAGGCTCCTGAGCCTTCCAGAGGAACTACATACACTGTGATGTTTTTTCCAGCAAATTCGCCCCAACCAGTCATACATTTTAATGTCTTAGTCGTCCCTCTCTCAATGCGAATGGGTATGCTTTCCGGCTCAGTTGCGGAGACGTTATGATAGTTGCTCTCCCCCGCAACTGTGTAGTAAATCTGTGTTATGTTAGTTCCTGAGGGCGAATGAGACGGATTCATAACTGTCATGTAGAAATAATCTGCATGATCAACTGCGAAGTTGAGGTCTGTTATAATGAGTTGTACTTTGTTTTCCGGTTCAAGGTAATAGTTTGATAGAACCCAAACGTAGGATGTCAGTCCGCCAATTATTAATGAGCACAAAATGAGCAAGATGACGATTAAAGTTGAAACTGCCTTCCTTTCTCTGATTAAACGCAAATTCTTTCCCTCAATTTGAGCGATTGGTGTTAATCATATTTCCTAGAGGTAAATAAGCATTCTCTTACAATATCTATTTGAACAAACCTAATAGCTAAGCTTAAATCAGATCCAGTTTTCTACTATTTTCATTCCACATCTGGCGGGGAAGGACATGGCTGAATGTGATGTGTTGGTTGTTGGCGCAGGAATAGTGGGTTTGTCAACTGCTTACCATCTCAAAAACAAGAATCCACAGTTAAATGTGCTGGTTGTTGACCGATTAGGCGCTGCAGGGCAAGGTAGCACGGCTAAAAGCGCTGCAGCTTTTCGTTGCTTGTTTGCCTCGCGCACCAACTTTGCCTTAGCCGATTCTTCAGCCGAATTTTATAGGCATGTGCAGGACGATTTGAAGTTTGATTTGAAGTTGCGTTGGGCTGGTTACTTGTGGTTTTTTGACGAAGACGGGTATCGCAGGATGCTTCCTGTTCTTAAAGATCTGGCTGCAAGGGGCTTCAGTTATCAAGAATATGATGAAGGCGAATTGAGCAAGAAGCTTGACATGCATACAAACCTCTCTAACGATGACGAGGCCCGAATGATGGGCTTGGGAAACGTGCATAAGGGCGTATTGATCCCGAAAGCCGGTTTGATCGACGTTGATTCGCTGGTGAAGTTCTACGAATCAGAGTTTCTTAGACTAGGCGGAAAAATACAGTACAACACAAATGTGGAAGAAATCATAGCTGAGCCACGTCAGCCTCTAGGAATGCCTGGAGAACCGTATTTCTGGCAAGAAGTAGACATCACGGGAGCAAAAACCAATCGAGGTTTGATTAAGGCAAAGAAGACAATTGTTGCCACTGGAGCTTGGGCTTCTCAACTGCTTGATCCGCTAGGTATTGAGTGCTTCATAAAAGCGAAGAAGAGACAGATTTTTTCAGTGAAGGCGAAGAGCGAAGCCCTCAAGAAACTACTGTTCTGCAGCGAGTTCACAAATGCCGGCTGCTTGCCGTTCACGATTCTTCCGAAACCGTCTGCGTACATTCGCCCTGCTCCTGAAGAGGATGCGTTCTGGTTGGCGTATGCGGACGAGTTCCCTAGAGCCTTCAGGATTGAAGATAATCCTGAGCCGGAGGAAAACTATTACACGTTCGGCCTGTATCAGGTGATGGTGAAGTACTTCCCGCAACTCACCGACTGTCAACCGTTTTCCGCATTTGCCGGCTTGTACGAGATTAACACTATAGATGGGCAGCCGCTAATTTTTGAGGAAAATGGATTGATGGTTGCAGGCGGCGCCAGCGGAAGCGGAATATTGAAGGCTGACGCTATGGGAAGAATTGCAGCCGCGCTCCATGATGACGAGGAGTATGCTTTGCTTTATGGCGATAGAAAATTCAAGGTGAGCGATCTGGGTCTGAAGAATCGCAACATTGAACCTGAGAAACTTGTGATCTAGCTAGATCCCGTAATTAACTTTATTTACTCTTCAACAAAGATAGTTATGCGTTCATTTCAGGGATGGTTAACGTTATGTATGGTTGGACTGGCAAGTTTTTGAGAGTTAATCTGAGCAGAAATAAGGCCGCTGCTGAGAAATATGATGTATCACTTGCTAACAATTACTTGGGCGGCCGAGGTTTTGCCGTCAAAATACTGTGGGATGAACTTAGACCAAAGACAGATGCCCTGTCACCAGACAACAAGCTTGTTTTTGCAGCCGGCCCATTGACAGGTTGGCCTCTACCGAGTAGCGGAAAACTCGTCGTTGCTGCAAAGAGTCCATTGACCGGAGGTTACGGAGATGGCAACGTTGGATCTTATGTTGCCGTGCAAATGAGGAAGGCTGGTTATGATGCAATAATAATTGAAGGCAAAGCCGAGAGACCCACAGCGCTGCTTGTTCGAGACAAGACTGTTGACTTTCTTGATGGCAAAGACCTGTGGGGTTTGGACACTTTCACTGCTGAGAAAAGACTGAGAGATTTGTATGGGCCAAGCTCGGGCATATTGTTGATCGGTCAGGGCGGAGAGCATTTAGTTACTTTCGCAAACCTTGTCTGTCAAGGAGGTCGTGCTGGCGGCAGACCTGGTATTGGCGCGGTAATGGGTTCAAAGAATCTCAAGGCAGTAGTTGTTATCGGATCTGGCGAACTATCCGCGGCGTATCCTAAAGAGATGAAGGAATTGGGCGCGGAATCATATCGGGAGGTTCTGACCAAACCTGCTTACGCTTTCTGGAAACGGCAGGGCACAATGATGACAATTGAGTGGAGTCAAGAGAACAGTGTGCTTCCGACCTACAATTACAGTGAAGGAGTTTTTGAAAAAGCAGAAGCCATCGGAGGCTTCGCCATGGAGAAGATAAAAGTTTCAAATCGTGGCTGTCCGCAATGCAACATGACCTGTGGCAACGTTGTCAAAGATTCGAACAGAAAAGATTCAGAGCTTGACTACGAGAATGTCACAATGCTAGGCTCCAATATAGGTCTTGGCAACCTCAAACAGGTTGCGGCGTTGAACCGAGTTGCTGATGAGTATGGTCTGGACACCATTTCATTGGGCAATGTTCTTGGCTTCGCTATGGAAGCTTCCGAAAAAGGATTAATCAAAGAGAAGGTTCCTTGGGGCAGCTTCAAACCGACCAAGGACTTGGTTGAAGATATTGCTTTTAGAAGAGGTTTAGGTCATTTGCTTGCTGAAGGAGTTCGCTCGGTTGCAGAGAAAGTCGGGCGTGGTTCAGAAAAATGGGCGATGCATGTGAAAGGTTTGGAGATATCCGCCTACGACTGTCACACTACGCCAGGTATGGCGCTGGCCTATTCAACTAGCTCAATAGGTGCCCACCACAAAGACGCTTGGGTGATCTCTTGGGAAGTCAAAACTGACCGCGAAAGCTACGGAGCCGAAAAGGTTGACAAAGTCATCGAATTGCAGCGCATCCGTGCCGGAGTCTTCGAGTCTCTAACTGTCTGCAGGCTTCCATGGGTTGAAGTTGGTTTTGAACTCGAATGGTATCCCAGATTTTTACATGCGGCAACAGGCCTAGACATGAACTGGGACATGCTGAACTTCACCGCGGATAGAATCTTCAACTTGACTCGTGCGTTCTGGATTCGTGAATACGGCAAGGATTGGTCTAACGAGATGGATGTTCCGCCTGCTAGGTGGTTTGAAGAGCCCACGACTAAAGGTCCTTTGAAGGGTTCGAAGCTTGATCGAGCCAAGTATGGTTCGATGTTGCAGACCTACTATAAGCACAGGGGCTGGGATGAACGAGGAATACCTACAAAGGCGACGCTAAAGAAACTAGGGCTTGATGATGCTGTTGGACAGTTAAACAAGCGCGTGAAGCTGTCTGATTGAGAAAACAGGAGTATGTTTTTGCTTGTTCAACTAGTATGAGCGTGCGAAGTAAACAATTTCTTTTGCTTCTTTCCCGCAATATACGCATTTTGCAAACGGTTTCTCTTTTTCGAATGGAATCAGTCGTATGGTTGCACCTGTTTCTTCTTTGATTTTCTCTTCGCAAGCAGCGTCTGTGCACCAGTTGGCTTTTATGAATCCTCCTTTGCTCTCGAGGACTTGTTTGAACTCTTCATAAGTCTTTACAA
>CAZHWL010000091.1:0-1596 GCA_964536035.1 uncultured Candidatus Bathyarchaeia archaeon
CTGCAGAAAAAATGCCCAATGGGCACAAGCTTCGTTCTCGGAGTCGACAGTTCACCTGACTACTTTGCCCGCTCTAAACCATTCGAAAATTGGCACGTTTTTGTGGCAACTGAAAATGGCGCCACAGTCGGTTCGGCAGCATGTGCAATCAGCGATACGTATGTTGAAGGCAAGCAACTCAAGACTGCCTACGAGTACGGTTTCGCTGTTGACCCGCTTCACAGGCGAAAAGGAGTCGCGGAAAAACTGCAAAGACACATTGAACACGTTGCACTTGACAAAGATGTTGATCTACTGCACCTAGGCATAACCCAAGACAACTTTCCGTCGATAAGCTTTTTTTCCAAAATGGGCTTCCAGAAAGTGAAAGACTGCACAACATTCTCTTTAATGCCTTACAAGAAACAGAAGACTTCAGAAGAGACCCACATACGAAGCATGGAAAAAAAAGACGTTGATGACGTGGTGAACCTCATTAACGACATGTACCGCGACTACAATTTCTTCACTCCTTTCCAACCAAAAAGTTTTCTAGAGTATCTAGGAAGGATGCCGCACTTTGATTTACATAACATTCTTGTTCTTGAAGAAAATGATGCAGTTAAAGCCTGTCTAGGATATTGGGACTACAACAAAATCAGAAAGTACATCGTGCAAAAACTCAATTGGAAGCTGAAAGCGCAAACAAACATGATAAGACTGATCGGCCTATTCACCAAAATGCCACACATTCCCAAACAAGGCGAACCACTCCTGAGCTACAACTTGACAATCATAGCGTACAAGAATCCTGAAAACATGACGGAACTAATGAAAAGCATGATCAACATTGCTCTGGAGAACAAGATTAACTTCATTCATGTAGCGATAGACCCGAACAACCCGACAGCCGCAGTCCTCTCGCAATTCAGACACACTGAAATAAAACTGCACTTCTTCACCAAATCACTTAGACAAGAAAGATTGCCCAATCTTGGAGAAAGAAAACTCTACATCGACGCAACTGAAATGTGATTAAAGATAGTTTTGCAGAATAGGCTATTTCTTGAATAGTCTTCTGCCGAGGAAACCGCCTGCAGCACCCAACCCTGCTGATATCAACGCAAATGGCAGAGCCATCATGAGAATAACGGCCATTGCCACGTTTGGATCAGCAAACGCTCCAGGCTGAAGGGTGACTCCTTCCGCGATAAGCATTATGAAAGGGATCAGAAACCCGAGCAGCAACCCTCTCTTTACTCCTCCGGAGAGAAATCCTATGACGAAAGGAGTTGCCAACATTAGAACAAGCTGTGGGCCAGTGAGATCTCTTTGTACGGATGCCAAGGCAATTATGAGTACGTACATTATAATTCCAGCAACTACAGCGGAAATAGTTCTTATGTTCATGAAGATCACCATTGTCACAATCGCTTCGACCCATGGCGTATATGAATCTTGTCCTCTTACAAAACTCAGTATGACAGAGTGCAAAAGAACAATTTTCGCAATATGCTTACATTATACTAGACAGATGGAGTAATCTAGGATTCAAACATCAGTTCATTTCTTTTCTACAAGCGCAACGCGAAAAGAATGCAATTCAGCTCTCATAAC
>CAZHWL010000091.1:1696-4631 GCA_964536035.1 uncultured Candidatus Bathyarchaeia archaeon
AATTACAATCATTCACCATATATCCCTCTCTAATTTTAGCTCAAGATACTGCCTTTCTTTGCTCAGGATACTTCTCAAACTCTTTGTAATCAATTATCTCCTTCAAATGCTGGACAACCTTCCAAATTTCATGATAGGTATTGTACAGCGGCACAGGCGCAATTCTGACAACATTTGGCGGCCTAAAATCAGGAACCACGCCTCTAGCCCTCAACGCCTCAGTTATCCTCATAGCCTCGTCATGCTCAACAGCAACATGTCCACCTCTACGCTTCTCTTCTCTGGGAGTGCCTACGCCATAGCAGTAAGGTTTCTCAGAAAGCAACTTATCAACCAAGTACATCAGATACGCAGTCATCTTCAAGGACTTCTCTCTGATCCTTTCCAAACCTGCTTCCAAAATGATCTCAAGCGAACCTTCGATAGGTGCAGAGCTCAGAATCGCGGGCGACGAAATCTGCCAACCGCCAGCACTTCTTGCGTGTTCAAAGTCAAGCCGCAAATCAAACTGTTTGTTCTTCACGTACCCGAACCATCCAGCAACAGCAGGCTCACGACTGAAATGTTTTTTATTCACGTATAGGAACGCTGTGGCTCCGGGTCCACCGTTAAGATACTTGTAACTGCACCATAGCGCAAAATCCACATCCCAACTGCCAAAAAGGTGCGGAACAACACCAACTGAGTGTGAGCAGTCAAAGCCAATCAATACTCCTCTCTTGTGCGCCTCATCAGCGAGACGCCTCATGTCCAAAAGTTGCCCGCTACGATAAAGCACGGAAGGAAGAAACGCCAGAGCAACGTCTTCATTCATCAACTCAACAATCTCGTCCTCTTCAAGAAAGCGGCCGTTGGCACTTCCTGCAAGGACAAGATTCTCAGAAGGATCTAAACCTCTCAGCTTGATAATGCTTCTCAAAGCGTAAATGTCAGTTGGAAAGGTAAGCGCGTCAGCCACGATTTTCCTTCTCCTCCCTTGCGGCTGGTAAAAAGTGTTGACAAGCGAATGAATATTCACCGTAGTCGTCCCAGTAGCCACAACCTCCTCCGGAGAGGCTCCCACAAGCTTCGAGCACATGGCACCAAGTTCCTCTGAAAAGTAGAACCACGAACGTTTAGCTTCAAGCCAACCCCTTATCCCAAGAGCCTTCCACTCATCCAAAACTCTCATAACCGCTTTCTCGGAATCCTTAGACAATAGACCAAGGGAATTTCCGTCAACATAAATCGATCCTTCAGGGATAAAGAAGCGCTCTCTAAACTTTGCAAGCGGATCCTCAGAATCAAGCTTGCGGGCAAAATTCTCGCTTACGTCAAATTCTTGCATATGCCCCATCCTTTGTCTTCTGTGCTGTTGAAATACAGGGTATGCGCGATATTTTAGTTTCGTACAAGTCAGCGCGATCAATCTTAAATACAAGATAAACCAGACCCATTTCTTCGTGATCAGCATGGTTCTGTATCTGACCCAAGAAGACGTGAAGCAAGTTCTAGACATGAAGACCACCATTGAAGTCGTCGAATACGGCTTCAAGGAAATGGGTCTCAAACATGTAGAAATGCCCACGCGAATGTACCTTCACTTTGAAAAATACAACGGAGTCCTCATAACCATGCCCGCGTACATCGAAGCCCTCGACGCAGCCGGAGTAAAAGTGGTCACAGTTCATCCGAACAATCCAGCAAAACACAAACTACCTTCGGTTATCGCACGGATAATTCTCAACGATCCTTCAGAAGGAACACCTATCGCCATCATGGATGGAACCTACATCACCATGCTAAGGACGGGAGCGGCAGGCGCCGTCGGCATCAAATATCTCTCTAGAAAAGATTCAGAGAACGCGGCAATTATAGGACTTGGAGTGCAAGGACGCTCACAGCTTCTCGGACTACTTCAAGTTCGGGACATCAAAAAAGTGAAAGTGTTCGACGTGATCCCGGAGGCCCGCAAAGAATACGTTAAGACAATGTGCAAGGAGACAGATGTAAAGATAGAAGCTGCTGATTCAGTGAAAGAAGCTGTGAAAGACGCAGACATAGTGATAACGTGTACACCTTCAAAAGAAGCCTTCCTCAAGGGAGAAATGATCCAAAAAGGAATGCACATCTCCGCTATTGGAGCGGATACGAAGGACAAACGCGAGCTAGACACAACCGTGCTCACCAAGACCGACAAAATTGTTGTCGACTTCGCTGACCAAGCAGTCGTCGTAGGCGATTTCGCTGCACCGATCCGTGAAGGGGCTATCAAAAGAGAAGACATTTACGCTGAACTCGGCGAAATAGTGACAGGACAAAAGAAAGGACGAACAAGCAACGAGGAGATCACACTCTTCAAAGCCACTGGTCTAGCCATAGAAGACATTGCCACAGCTCACAAGGTCTATCAATTGGCAAAGAAGAAAGGAATCGGAAAAGAAATCTAAGCTTCTGCCAAGTTTTCTTTCATTGTTTTAACAAACCTCTTGAAAAGTCTGTCAAAATATTCTCTCTCCAAGTTGGGACCACTACCGATACACGGACACTCGTCAGTGTAAGCAAAAACATATCGACCTTCTCCAGCGCATTTCAGTTCGAATGGGTAGAACCTGCAGATCAACGGTCTTATTCCATAAATCACACATCGGTTTTCCTTCAAGAAAAGACATTTTCCGCCGCTATTCTTTCTCATCCTGTATTGATAAGGCTCAAACCCTGAAACTCTGTCGGCAAACTCGCTCACACGTTTCAATGTCTTTTGAGCTATCCAGTCCGCTTCAGTTCTCAACAACAAAATGTTTCTGACCCTATTTCCGGTGTCGCCGCAACATATTGTGCATCGATTACATTTGAATCGCACATTGACAGGATGTTCAAAGCTCAATCTGTCACACCCAAGCTTTCACGTTTCTGCAAAACCTATAAAAACTATGGGTCAACGGTTCCTTAACCT
>CAZHWL010000092.1:0-4502 GCA_964536035.1 uncultured Candidatus Bathyarchaeia archaeon
GTTATGTTGCTGTACCACTGTCCTGTCTTAGAATAGTATACCGGTGTTCCTGGTGCGTAGTTAAGTCGCATAAGAGAAAAAGGGCTAAGTCTGTATTGAGTGAATTCAGGGTCCTGCAAACCGAAACTCGTTGGGTCTTCGCCTGATATGCTCCAGTTTATGGGATAGCCTGGATTTAGCATCATGTTATCAAGAAGATCCGTGCACTTGCTGGCGATGTATCTGTGGCGTTGATATATTATTGCTGTTTGTATCGTTTGATTGAATAGGCTGATAAATAAGAGGATGGCTCCTATGAAAACAGTGACCGAGACCAAATGATCGATTGTTGCTCCAGCCATTTCAATTCCTCTTTCATTCTCCAAAACTCAAGCTAATCGTTCCATTTGGAAATTTTTCTGCGCTTACACATGCACTTGTAGAGTTGCTTGTGAAAACGGATTCATGCCAGAGCACATTTGGGCCTAGGACAGCAGATGTTGTTACTTGAATCTTGGTTGCGACCAGCCTGACTGTTATTTCAAGAATCTTGCTCGAGTTTGGAGTAGCCCCTAAAACAGCGCGAATCGTGGCATTTCCAACGTATGGATTATCTTCTATGTATGGTGGGAGTCCTGGCGCATATTTCACTTTTCCCGTCGGTATTGTTTCATGGTTCAGGGAGAAGTAAAGCTGCTGCACGCTGCTTCCCAAGTGGCTTGCGATGTCTTGGACAGCGAGGGTTCTGCGTGAATCTACCCAGATGTTCATCAGCCAGTTTGCTGTGAGCGGGAAGAGGAAAATCTGCAAAATCAGAATTGGCATCATGATCACATATTCAATCGTTACATGCGGCATTCATATCCCTCCAGAAAAGCGCTAGATGTAAAGACCTAGCGAAACTATCACCTCTCCTGTATAGAACTCCATTATGGACCCGCTTGTGACGTTGACCTCTTCGTCCACTCTGTCAAATCTGAAGAACGTATTATCATATCCCATGCCGGACTTGGGAAAATCCAGATGGATTCTCACTCTGCTTACGTTGCCTTCCGTTTCAACGGAAACCGAATTTGCCATCAACGTTACTGACTGTGAGTTGCGAGGATGCGTGCCTTGAAGTAAAACGGGAAGATAAAAGTTGTAATAATTCTTCGGAGATCCATTCGTTGTGATTGTTGAGTTCAGCATTCTTACGGATGGTGCAACAACTACTCTTATGTAGTTTCCATCATTCATCGGGACCTTTTCGATTACGAAGACATGGTTTACTGGCGCTGTAGTCCCTTTTTGGAGGAAGACTCTATTTGACGAAGGGAGGATTCGTTCATGGTAGTTGTTGCCTACGTTGTACTTGTCTATGGGCATGCTGAAGAGGAGAACTCCCGTGCTAAAGTTGGCAACAGGGCTATCATTCACGTAGACAGTGTAGTTTAAGGCTAAAGATTCAAAATCCAGGTGACCAAACCTTGTAGCGTAACGAATCGTTTGAGTACGCCCAATAGTCCATGCAATGTCGTCTATCTGCAACCCAACTGTCTGCATGAACTGTTTCATGGCGCCGAACTCGTTTTCAGCCATGCGTGCGTTCAGAAAATTGTTGGCGAAGACAACGGTTACGAGAAGCATAACTACAACAGCGCTAGTAAGTATAACAGTGGAGATCGCAGCGCTAACTCCCCTTCTGTCTCTCCTCAGTTTGCACGCTCGAATCCCGTTGGTCTTCATTCAATCTCCCTTTCTAGAACTTTATGAATATAGGTGCCAGTTTTGCTGTCGCCACTGCAATTATCACAAGAAGAGAGGCATGCTTGAAACCGGCAGCAATAGACTCTTCGCTGATTTTGCCTGCCACTATACCGATCAAGTAGCTGTGGAAGATGCATGAGGTTACGAAAGTGGTTATCATGGGACCTAGATCTTTTCCTCCGCCGGTGGCAGCTTGCCCTGGAGCACCGACGCCAAGTGTGCTTGCCGTGAAACCTATCATCATAGTTGTTGTTGCCACTAGAAGAATCGCCGCAAAATAGGGCATCATAATGTATGGGCGCACAGCCATTTTCTTTTCCTTTTCAACTTCATGGGTGAGGTTATTGAATCTTGCAAGCGACTCAATCATGGCAATAGTGCCGCCGCCCACGTCGATAGTCTCAACCAGCAGAAACATTATGATCTGAGTCATCCAACTCTTGGTTCTTTTGATGAAATCCATTATCACTTTCTTGACGGGTACTCCCCACGAGATCTCTGAGCTTATTTTGCGCAATTCCCTAGTGAATTCGCCGTAGTCGCGGTTTGAGAGGCTTTCGATGCATTTTTCTGGCGACAGTCCTGTTTTCCTGACTTCTGTCAAGTCTCTCAGAAAACTGTTGATGCCGAACTCGATGCTTGTCCTTTTCTTTGAAATTTTGCTGTTCACGACTGCGGCAGGCGCTGTTGCAATGAACAACGTTATCGCTATAGCAACGGGTAAATCGATTATCGAATGGAATTGCGTGAAGAATGGTACTGTCACAAAACCCATGAAATCTGTTAGGAGTAAGAATATGATCATGGCTACTGCGCCGCAGACTCCGAACACTTTGTAGGGTCTCATGTCAACAACTGGCGTTTTTGGTTGCATGCTGTGAGCTAGATAGATGAACATCATCGACAGCATGGGCGTGAACACGTAAGTGTACAAGATTATGCCCGAACCCAATCCCATGCCAACGCTGTAGATGGATTCAACACTGAACAAAATGTAGAAGCAGAGTGACATCAAAACCATTACGATGATGAAGGTCTCCAAAAGCATTCCAAGTCTTTCTGCTGCAGCTTTCACACGAAGTGCCCTTGTTTTGAAAATGTCTTCAGCTTTTCTCTCTAGAAAGTGTCCAATGTCTCCGCCAATGATGACTGTTGAAGCGTATCCTGCGAGGAAGTCTTTGAAGATGTCCAGTGGATTCTTCTTTGCAGCGTGTTCAATTGCGGTTAGTGGGTCAACCCCGAATATTTCTACGTCTTTTATTATTTCTCTTGCTTCGCTTCTCATTGCAGGCATCAATTCGATTTCGGAAAGTCGCTTGAAACTTATGTATGGTGCGATGCCTCCTGAAGCCATGACGCTGATATAGGCGGAAGCAAAAGGCATCTCCCTCTCCAAGTTGCTCGCTCTATCTCCTGCTCTCGATATGGGTATCATTAGGAATCCAGCCATTACGTAGAACGGAAGAGGCACTAGGAAGATTATTGGCATGAAGCCATAGAGATACAGGATAACAAGTGATGTTATCGATGCTGGAAGCGTCAAAGTTGCCACGAAAAACATCAGCGACACATACGTCTCTGCGTAGATTTTGATTTTTGCCCTATCCAAATAGTCTTTAAACTCAAAAACATTCCTCAGAAAAGAAGGGGCAGCTCTTCCGAAGATCCTAAATGACCATGCCTCAAGGGTTTTTAGAAAAGGCAATGGCTTTGACCTCCTCCCCTGCTAGAACCTTCTCGTAGATTTGTTTCGGCCTAGCGCAATATTCTGCGATTATTACTGCAACATCCTTGTAGCTTCTAATGTTGCGTTCACGCATCCAGTGCAAAACGTCTTTGCGTCGGCCTATCTCTTCGACTATTTCCTTCTTACTTTGGCCTAAACGCTCAGAAATTGAAGTCAGCATCACGCTCTTGTCAAATGCTGCCAATTGTTCATCTTTTGCAGGGTTCCATTTGAACGTGTTTCTGTAGTCCTCGTAATCGGCAATTTCGTTGATATTCATGACTCGTCTGTAAGCTTTCTTTTCAGTGCCTTTTACCAGGTGAACCCTTTGAATGGAAAGCACAATGTTCATCAAGGGAATGTAAGCAGGTGAGATCTCCATCGGTTTCTGCGTAAGACGCTTGACTGCTGAATCTATGTTTTCAGCGTGCATTGTACACATGCCGCCGTGACCGGTTGCTAAAGCTTGGAAAAGTACGTAGGCTTCCTGTCCTCTCACCTCACCTACTATGAGAACGTCAGGGCGGTGTCTCAAGGTAGCCTTGACAAGATCGAATAGAGATACTTCTCCAACACTCCCGCCGCCCAAACCATAGCTTTGTCTGGAGATAAGCGAGATCCAGTTCTCTGCTGATAGGTTAAGCTCAGCTGTCTCTTCAATCGTGATGATTTTGCTGCCGGGTTTTATCAAGCAACCCAGAGCGTTGAGAACTGTCGTCTTTCCTGCGGCTGTGCCTCCCAGAACCATTATTGAGGTTCTATTTTCCAAGCAAATCCACAAGTAGGCGGCCATTTCCTCTGAGATTGTACCTATGTTTATCAGGTCTATTATCGAGAAGGGGTCTTCTCTGAACTTCCTGATCGTGAAGGCGGTTCCAAAAGGCGTTACTTCTCGTCTATAGCATACTGCTAGTCTGTGTTTGCCTGGCAGCGAAGCGTCCACGATTGGGAAGGCAGAGCTCACATGTTTTCCTGCCATGTGCACAAGTTTAACGACCATGTTGTCCAGTTCTTCGTCAGTGTCAAATTCGATGTTTGCTTCGATGCT
>CAZHWL010000093.1:0-4269 GCA_964536035.1 uncultured Candidatus Bathyarchaeia archaeon
GTGATTGAGCTTGTCCCGAGCCAGCTGCAGGGCAATCTTGTCGTTCACACCCACGCTAGGCGCGCCGCAGCATTCAGTCTCATCCAGATAATCCAAACACTGCGCACCAGTTGCCTCAACAAGCGTCTTGAGCGTCTTCGGGTTCTCTGGGTCGTCAAAGCCTATGAACCCTTTGGGTCTCAAAATGTGGCAACCGTTGTGCTCGGCGACCTTTAGCATCGTAAGAGGCTTTGTAACTGAATCTTTGATCTTCTCCAGCCCAACGTCCTCGATCAAGACCTGCATGAAGTGTTTCGCGTTCTGCGTTCCCTTGAATTCCAATCCCGCTTCTTTCAGGTGTTTGTTTATCTCATTCCGTAGTGCTGCGTCTTCTTTCAAAGTCTTGTTCACTTTTTTCAGTGTTCCAGCGCAGCCTGGGCACAATGTTATGATGTCTAAGCCTTTCTGTTCGGCCAAGGCAAGGTTTCTGGCAGCTAAGATAAGCATCATCTCGTGGCTTACAGGATCCAAAGGCAAGCCACAGCAGTTGAACTCAGGCATTTCCTCGAGTTGCACGCCAAGTTCTGCAAGAACCTTCCGTGCGGAAATCTCAAAGGCTGCAACACGGTAGGGAATTGCGCATCCAAGAAACATCAGATACCTGTCTTCAGTCATGCTGTTCACCCTTTGGTCTCCATGTGCTTGAGGAAATGTACTTCACGCATCGTCTTTCTGATGCCTTCGGGATTTCCTTTCGGCAGGGGCGGAAGCCCAACGCTTTCCCGTTTCTTCAACCTTAGCTCAGGAATCCTGTAAGCATAGCCAGACTCGAGGATACTGGCGCACTGCTCTTTGAACACTTGTGGAATGTGACCTTTTTCCACTGCCAGATTCCGCAACACGCGGATCACGCTAGCAACCTCAACGTCCTGCGGACAACGATCTGTGCAAGTGAAGCATGAAGCACAAAGCCACAGTGTATCACTGTCCAAGACTCTGTCCTTCAAACCAAGCTGCGTCATGCGGATAATCTGTCTAGGCCTGTAGGTGTCGCTGAACCTTGCAATCGGGCAGTCAGACGTACAGGTTCCACATTGAAAGCACCGCAACAGTCTCTCGCCGCCGTGCATTTTCGAAATCTCATACTTAAACTTCGGGTCCATTTCTGACGCTTTTATCGGCGTCTGCAATGCTTGTGTCATTTGGCTACAACTCCTTGGGCTTTCAAGGGGTTCGGTCCCAATTTTCTTATCTGTTCAGTCATGTCCCGCACAACAGCGGCAAATTTGTCTCCCTCGCTTGCGGAAATCCACTCCAATCGAACGCGTTCAGGTTCGAATCCGAATTCCTTGATGACTTTTTTCAGCAGGTCAATTCTCCTCGATGCCTTGAAGTTGCCACTGATGTAGTGACAGTCAGATGGCAAGTGACAACCAGCGACGAGCACTCCGTCGGCGCCGTCCTTCAGAGCTTCGAGAACAAAAGCGGGATCGATTCTGCCACTGCACATGACGCGGATGATTCTTATATTTGACGGATACTGAATTCTACTCACACCCGCGAGGTCTGCCCCTGCGTAGCTACACCAGTTGCACAGGAAACCGATTATCTTTGGTTCAAACGTGTCCTTTCCGTTCATGTCTTTGCCTCCAGTAAAGCGGCTTTAATTTGGACAAGGATTTCGTCAGTCGTGAAGTGTCCCATGGTGATGGCTTTGGTTGGACATGCCGTACCGCATGCTCCGCAACCTTTGCACAAGGCTTCAATTACATGTGCTGTAAACTTGCCTTCCTTGTCCTTCATTTCGACAGCACCGTAAGGACACAAATATTCACAAATTCTGCAGCCACTACATAAATCTTCAGATACGTTTGCAATGATTCCTTCCATCTCAAGCTCCTTTTTCGAAAGGATCGTCGTAGCCCTAGCCGCAGCAGCGCAAGCCTGAGCAATGCTCTCGTCGATGTACTTCGGCGAATGAGCCATCCCGCAGAGAAACACGCCGTCCGTGGCAAAGTCCACGGGCCTGAGCTTCATGTGAGCCTCCAAAAAGAAGCCGTCCTTCGTCAGAGGCACCTTGAGCATTTCAGCCACATGCTTGTTTTCAGGGTTCGGGACAGTCGCAGCGCTCAACACGACGGCGTCGGGCTCAATCTCGATTTCGGCTCCGATCACTGGTTCCCAAAAGCTGACCTTGAGCTTACCGTTTTCGCTTGTGACCTGTGGTTTCTTCTCGTCGTTGTAGTTGATGAACAGAACGCCCTTTGTGGATGCTTCTCGATAGTAGTCCTCCTTGAAACCATACGCTCTCATGTCCTTGTACAGAACGTAGACTTCCGTGTCCGGACATGTAGCTTTGATTTTCAGAGCATTCTTTATGGCCTGTCCACAACATATTCTGGCACAATTTGGTCTTTCTTCGTTTCGAGCGCCCACGCATTGGATCATCACAACGTTCTTAGCCACAAACTTGCCCTGTGCGAGCTTCTCTTCGAGTTCATGTTGAGTTATGACTTTCGGATCTTTGCCGTAAAGATATTCCACTGGAGTGTATTCCATTGCGCCGGTGGCAACGATCACTATGCCATGTTCTATTTCCTTCTCTGTGCCTTCATGCAGTTTTATCTTTGATTTGAAGTTGCCGACAAAGCCATAAACGTCAACAACATCGGCGCTCCTGTAAACGTGAATCCTGTCGTTCTTCTCAACAGCCTTGACCAAAGCGTTCAGCTTCTCTTGTGGGTCGCTCTCTTCACCTAGCAAATAGTGAATATTGCGCAGCTGCCCACCTAGCTGTTTCTCCTTTTCAACAAGATGCACTTCGAACCCTTGATAGGCAAGCTCCAAAGCGGCGGTCATGCCTGATACACCGCCTCCGATGACCAAGCCAACGGGTGTGACACCTATGAGAGGTTTCTTCAAGGGCTGCAGTAGCTTGGCTTTGGCAACAACGGAACGCACGAGGTCTTTGGCTTTTTCTGTGGCTTCTTTCGGTTCATGCATATGCACCCAGCTGCACTGGTCGCGGATGTTGGTCATCTCAAAAAGGTACGGGTTCAGCCCAGCCTCTTGCACTGTCTCTTTGAACAGGGACTCATGCGTCCGCGGCGTACATGAAGCCACGACAACGCGGTTGAGGTTGTTCTGTTGAATCTTTTCTCGAATGAGCTTCTGCGTGTCCTGCGAGCAAGTGTAAACATTGGCTTCAGCGTAGACCACGTTAGGCAATTTCTTGGCGTATTCAACCACTTCGGGAACGTTAACGACTCCTCCAATGTTGATGCCGCAGTGGCAGACGAAAACGCCGATTCGGGGTTCCTCTTGGCTTACGTCTTTCTCAGGCGGATATTTCTTTGGGATTACGAGTGTTCCTCTTTCAGAAGCAACTACGCTCATTGCTTTTGCTGCTGCGCCACTCGCTTGTGCAACGCTTTCAGGAATGTCTTTTGGAGCTGAAAACGCGCCGCACACGAAGATGCCAGGCTTTGACGTGTCCACAGGTGAGAAGACGCCAGTTTCGCAGAACTTGTACTTGTTAAGCTCTATCCCTAACGTTTCAGCCAGTTTATTGGCGTCTTTTGGCGGTTGCATTCCAATGGACAAGACCACCATGTCGAACTCTTCGGTCTTTGGAGTTTCACCCTCAACATAATGCAGGAACAGATTGCTACTCGTTGGGTCTTCGGTGACTCCAGCCACTCGCGATCTCACGAACTTGATGCCCCATTCTCCTCGGGCACGCTCGTAGTATGCGTCGAACTCCTTTCCGTAGGCACGCATGTCCATGTAAAAGATTGTGGCGTCCAGCGGCGACGGAGTGTGTTCCTTGGCAATCACTGCCTCCTTCATCCCATACATGCAGCATGCCGCGGAGCAATAGCTGTTGCCAAGTTGGAAGTCCCGCGAACCAACACACTGGACAAAGGCTATCTTCCTCGGAATCTCGCCGTCTGAAGATCTCAAGACCAATCCGCCGTAGGGTCCAGAAGCGCTCAAGATGCGTTCGAACTCGGTGCTCGTGACCACGTTCTTGAAACGTCCGTACCCATACTCGCTCTTCAGTCGTGCGTCGAATGGTTCGAATCCTGGAGCCAAAATGATTGAACCCACTTTCAGCGTGGCTTCGCTGTCTTGCTGATCGTACTGAATCGCATTCGCCTTGCAAACCTCGAAGCAGGTCCCACAACCAATACATTTTTCCCGGTCGATCATGTACTTCAGTGGAACTGCTTGTGGATATTCAACGTAGATTGCGCTTCTGTTGCTCAGTCCTTCGTTGAACCTGTCTAG
>CAZHWL010000094.1:0-2231 GCA_964536035.1 uncultured Candidatus Bathyarchaeia archaeon
GTGTGGTTGGTCCGTTTGCGCCTTCTGCGACTATTTTTGCCTTGATCTTGTTTGCGTTGGCTTTGGTGATTTGGTTCTCTAGGGCAGATGGAACGAGAAGGTCGCATTCCACTTCTAGCAGTTCTTCATTCGTTATGTTCTTGGAGCCTTCAAAGTCAACGACTGAGCCAGTTCTGTTCTTGTGTTCTAAGGCTTTTATTGGATCAAGTCCTTGTGGATTGTAGATTCCGCCTTTTGAATCTGAGACTGCTATGATCGTGCATCCGATTTCATTGAGTAGCCGAGCAGCATGGTATCCAACGTTGCCGTAACCCTGCACTGCCACTGTAGAGCCTTTCAGCTTTATGCCGAGATGTTCTGCAGCCTCGATAACAGTGTACATTACGCCTCTGGACGTTGCCTCATTCCTGCCCAGTGAACCGCCGACGTGCACTGGCTTTCCAGTGACTACTCCGAAAGCATTGTATCCTACCATTTCGCTGTATTCATCCATTATCCAAGCCATGGTTTGAGCGTCCGTGTACACGTCAGGTGCAGGCACATCACTGTATGGTCCTATGAAGCGCGCCATAGCGCGGGCATAGCCTCTGGTCAGTTTTTCTAGCTCATTTTGAGACATCTCTTTCGGATTGCAGCGTATTCCACCCTTGCCGCCTCCAAGAGGTAGACCTGTTACCGCGGTCTTGAAGGTCATCCAAGCGGATAAAGCAATGACTTCGTCCAGTGTTAGTTCTGGGTGATATCTTATGCCTCCCTTCGTTGGACCTAGCAAGTCATTGTATTGTACACGGTAGCCAGTGAAGACTTGTATGCTCCCATCGTCCATCGTTATTGGGATGTTGACGATGATAGTCCTCATTGGGCGCTTCAGCATTTCA
This sequence comes from uncultured Candidatus Bathyarchaeia archaeon, assembly GCA_964536035.1. Taxonomy (GTDB): domain Archaea; phylum Thermoproteota; class Bathyarchaeia; order Bathyarchaeales; family Bathycorpusculaceae; genus JBGPAV01. Next base: position 879 of record CAZHWL010000094.1, read on the forward strand.
TGCAATCCTGGGTCTAGGTTCAGCTTCTTTGCGGCGAGCTGCAGAAGCTGCAGGACAGCCTCGTAAGGGTTTGGCGTGGCTCCGACTGGAGCTAATGTGTCGAGTTTGATTGATGTTGCAGCTTGTATCTTTTCCATTAGGTTGTTGAAGCTTTCCCTTGCGTATTCGCCGTTGCCTTCAGTTGTTCCGAAAAACCATTTGTAGGCTTCGATGATAGATTCTGACCTGTTGGCTATGAACGAGCTTGTGGGAGTCATTTTGGGATTCTCTGAGAAGTAGTCGATCAGCACGCGGATCATGTTCATTTCTTCCGTAGACAACGAGTACCATTTCTTGATAGGTGACGGCGCCTCGACGCGTATGTCTTTTCCTTCATAGAGTTTCTTTTCAAGCTCCTCGAACGTCTTCCATGCGTCTTCTGTCGGAATTCCAAAGTTCTCTGAATATGTTGTCATGAGGGCGTAGTAGGCTGTTGTGTAGCTCTCGATTTTTGCGGTTAACTCGGGTTTTTCAACGAAGAAGTCAGCCATCAGTTTTATCATTCCAAGTTCTCTTCCTGACAACTCTATTGAAGTTAGCATTTACTTCATTCCTCCATTTTGTGCAAGATACATAAGGCAATGTTCATACATAGAAACGTTATGTACATAATGTACATCATTGAACAGTCCTCGACACACCTAAACGTTTTTATCACCTAGACATCATTCAAAAAGCGGAGACCCTCAGTGAATAAACAAGGAAATCAAATGCTGTCAACAGGAATAGAGACGCTAGATAAGCTTCTTGGTGGCGGCCTTTTCTTGGGTGAGAACGTTTTATGGGAGATTGAATCTGGAACACTTGCGCGTGAATTCATTTATGCTTTCATCAAACAAGGCGTAGTGGAAGGAAATCAAGTAATATACCTTGATTTCATATATCCGCCACAGGCCCTGATGTTTCATCTGAAACCCTTGATCGAGACGTTTCCATCAGGATGGGAAAACAAGCTTCTTGTTTTGGACTGTTTCTCTGATTCCTCTGGTCAAGGTGAACTGATATTCAGTGACTTCTATGATAAGGCACCATCTTGGATTAGAAAAATCCCGAGCTCAAAGGACCCAGAACAATTCCATAGATTCTTCGGAAGAATTGAAAGGGAATTCGTGACATCAGGTACGAGGCTTGTTTTTAACAGCTTGTCATTGATGGAGCAGGTTTGGGGACGCGAGACGGTTAAAGCATTCTTCGCTCACGTTTGCCCAGCGTTGTATGCCTATAACACGCTGGCCAGTTGGACGCTCGCAAAGAATGTACACCCTAAAGAGTTCTGCGCTCTTATCGAGCATATCACACAGGTAGTTATCGAAT
>CAZHWL010000094.1:2331-4199 GCA_964536035.1 uncultured Candidatus Bathyarchaeia archaeon
CACCCTAAAGAGTTCTGCGCTCTTATCGAGCATATCACACAGGTAGTTATCGAATTGTCCAAAGAAGGAGCTAAGAGATTTATTGAAGTCAAAAAGGCTGGCTGGCGTTATGATCCAAAAACTTTCCAGCGGCACGAATACACTGTGAAAGGCCCCAAGATCAGGGTTCTAATAGACTGATTGCTGCGAAAGTTTCCATGTTCATACATGTCCATTTTTGAGAGGTTTCAAGGCAATATTTAAATTCTAACGTAGGTTACTCCTAACCTCTAAAAAATTTGCAAATGTAAAGGAGAGAAAAGAATGAGCGAACGTGTACATAGAAACAGTGCCTATTTGAACGGAAAATCAACTTGCGGAACAACAACAAGAGTGAAAGACACAAGCCCAACAAGCGGAATGTGCCCCATATGCATCCGAGACTGTCCTGTCCTATGCGAAATCAGCCTATCTGCCTTCAGAGGAAGAGAAGCCCTCTACCCAGAACCAGTCCAATTTGGCTACAGCACAGCAGGAGCCCTCAAAGACTTTGGACTAGACTGGTCCCACTTCAACATTCAAGCAGGCCTATTCGAGGTTCTAGGCATAGAGGAGAATTCTGACGTAGCCACCTTCCCGAATGCAAGCACAGAAACCAAAGTCGGAGGCGTACCTTTAAAGGTGCCAGTACTATGCGGTGCCTTCGGCTCAACCGACGTCGCAAGACTAAACTGGGAAGGCCTAGCCATAGGCTCAGCTCTCTCAGGAGCATCAGTGATAGTCGGCGAAAACGTCTGTGGCATGGATCCAGAAGCACAGATAACAAATGGCAAAGTCACCTACTCGAAAGAACTGAAACGAAGAGTAGACCTATTCCGAAAGTTCTGGGACGGAAAATATGGAGAAATAGCCGTGCAAACAAACGTCGAAGACCAAAGGCTAGGAGTTGACGTCTACGCAATCTCGAAACTGGAAGTGAATGTCATAGAAAGAAAGTGGGGACAAGGTGCAAAGGCCATAGGCGGCGAAGTCCGAGTAAGAGACCTTGAGAAAGCCATCATGCTAAAGAAAAGAGGCTACATAGTGATCCCAGATCCAGAAGACCCGGTAATACAGCAAGCCTTCAAAGAAGGAGTCTTCAAAACCTTCGAAAGGCACAGCAGGGTAGGCATACCGAAGGAGAAAAGCTTCGTAGAAGACATAGAATGGCTGAGAAAACAAGGCGCAAAGCATGTAACGCTCAAAACTGGCGCATACAGACCCGTAGCCTGTGCGTACACATTGAAGATGGCGTCAGAAGCGAAAATCGACGCAGTATACTTCGACGGAGCAGGAGGCGGAACAGGCATGAGCCCAGTGCCAATGATGGACGAAATGAGCATTCCAACAGTCTACCTGCAAGCCATAGTTCTCAGATGTGCACAACTGCTAAAGAAGAAGGGCAGATACGTTCCTGACTTGATCATGGCTGGAGGCTTCATCAACGAAACCCAGATCTACAAATCCATCGCGCTGAGCAACTTTGGCGACGGACCTTTTGTCAAGGCAGTTCTGCTGGGACGCTCACCGATAACAGCAGCATTCAAGGGAAGCTACTTCAAGCAATTGGCTGAAGAAGGCAAATTGCCTAAAACTTTCGCTGACAGATTTGGCTCTACACCTGAAAAGTTCTTCATTGCTACTCCAGAACTGAAAGCAAAGTACGGCGAACGCTTCAAGGAAATACCATGGGAAGCCATAGCAGTCCACACGTACCTGACCGACCGCATAGGTGTTGGCCTAAAACAGCTGCTAGCAGGTAGCAGAAGATGGAAGCTGGACCTCATCAGCAGAAATGATTTGATGAGCTTGAATGAAACCGCAGCAAGAGTCACGGGTATACCGATGGC
>CAZHWL010000095.1:0-4144 GCA_964536035.1 uncultured Candidatus Bathyarchaeia archaeon
TGGCCGTTTGACTCAACCGACGCTGTCTTGATGGCAGAATATGTTGATGACGTTTTGAACATGCAGCTCAACGCCAGCGTTTTCATGCCTCCAGATGCGCTGGAAGCAAGTCCGTTCAATTCCAGCTCTGGCGATATGACGCTTACAGCAGCGTACACTGATGGAATTGTGAGCATCGACCTTTCTGGAGTGGCTCAACTTTCCCCTGACATGGCGGCAGAGTTTCCGTTCAATGTCTCCGATCTGAGAGTGGTGGTTGAGTACATGAATGAAAGGATCAGCGGAAACGCAACTTTCCATGCATTAGGCGGGTTCCCGCTTGGCGACGTGACGGTTTATCTTGATGGAAATGATACCTACCTTCTTCTCACTGGATACGTGAATGTGGCGTACACCAACTTGTTCGGCGAACCAGTCAACGAAACAACCGTGACTCACTACATTGACTTTCTCACGAACTTCACAGGGCAAGGAGAACAGAGCTTGTACAACGTGACCGACGGCATGATGGAATTCACAAGCCTTGACACACTGAGAACACCGAACAGTCCAGATCCTCTTACAGGAGAAAGAATAGATTACAACGCAACCTTGATCGGCAACTTTACTGGTGGCTTGGCAAAAATACTTGTTCAAATGATGGGAGGACCAGAAGAAGCAGAGCAAACCGCCTATGCCGCAATGAACTCTATATTCACGTCAATACAAAATGGCACCATACAACTCAATTTCTACAACACTTCAAAAATCGTAGACCTTGACCTAAAGCTATACTGCGATGCAAAGCAACTGCTGAACGATTTAATCCCAACTATACCGCCAACACTTCCAGAAGAGATAGCTTCACAGGTTGAAGCGGCATTAAAGATCATGAATGCCTCAGCTTATGCCATTAACCATGCAGACCTGAAAGCTGTATACTCTGGTGATGAGCAAAAACTGGATCTAACACTGTCGATGGAAGCAAACGGAACTCGTTTGAAAGAAGAAGCTTTGCCGATCGTGCCAGATGCTGTTCCTCCAGAATTTCAACATGCGTTTGAAGCTTTCCTGAACTTGACATACTGCGACTTGAAAACACTGAACCTCTCCGTCAATTTCACAGACAACGTAGGCAGCTTCGAAGCAGACTGGACCCTTGAAGGAGACTTCAAGGCCGAAGCCAATCACTTCAAAGGATTCTTAGCAGAGTTCTTGAACGCGACTGGATCGGGAATGCCATCTTGGGCTTTTCACTTCATGAATGCAACAGAATTAGATGTCAGCAACATCAGTTTTGAAACAGAACAAGGTGACGATTGGTTTACCGCCACGTTCAGCGGAGTGAAAATACAACCATCTAAAAACGATGTCGACCAGATCAGGTTCACGCTTCAAGATTGGCTCAACCTGACAGATGATCCTGAGGCTCCACCGCAGAATTTCGAAAGATTACGAATCAATGTAGACGGCGGCTTCAACGGGACACACACTGTTTTGCTGTACGCTCCGGGAACAGTAACTGCTCACTTTACTGGCTTGGACTACAAGAATATGACTTGGGAGAACACCACACTGAGCGGCTTGAAAGACCTTCTGTTCCAAATAGCCTACCAAGGCACCATAAACCACATCGGAAACACCTACTACATACCCGTATTCACAAACTCAACCGTGACCAATTTCAGTTTCAACCCCACAGGAAGCATAAACTTTGACATCACTGGAGAAAGTGGCACAGGATTCTGCAACGTCACCATACCCAGATCGCTATTGCGCGCACAGTCAGACGAATGGATCGTGAGAGTTGACGGAGCTCAAGTGACTTACAATTCGACAGAGAACAGCGACTACGCGTTCATCTACTTGAGTTACTCGCATTCAACGCACACAATCGAGATAACGGGCACATGGGTGGTCACCGAGTATCAGCCGAGCTTGTTTGTAGCGATTTTGCTGACACTGGCACTGGTGACAACGATCGTCGCAGTCAAAAAGAGGAAAAAGATAGCAGCGGTGAAAACAAGATACCAAGCGTCACTGAGAACGTTTGTGGCTAAAATGCGTCGACCAAACATCTAACTTTCCATATTTTTTTGTTGTCCGGTTTTCGAGGCAATCGTCGAAAGTTATATGTCGAAGCTCTTCAATAGTTTGTTATTGAGGTCACTGCACATGTTTGAGAAAATTCTTGTTCCACTGGATGGATCTGATCACTCTGTTCGAGCCCTTGAAAAAGCAGTTCAAATAGCTAAGAAGTTTTCAGGCAAGGTGACGCTTATTCACGCTTACTCTGTCTCCATGCAGCCTATCATACTGCCTGAACCAACCATGCTGAGCTCGCCGACAATTCCGATCTTGACAGCGGCTGAAATCTCGAGAGTGGTGGAAGCCGCTCGCGCGACAGGTGAGAGAATCTTGAAGGATGGAGAAGCAAGAGCGAAAGCTGAAGGCGTTGTTGTTGAAGCATTGATTGTTGAAGGGCATGCTGTTCAAGAGATCGTCAGAACTGCAAAAGAAGGCAACTTTGACCTGATCGTTATGGGCGCTAGAGGAGTAAGCCACATAAGAGGCTTGCTTCTTGGAAGCGTCAGCGACGGTGTGATTCACCACGCGCTTTGCCCTGTCCTAGTAGTCAAATAGCACCTTGCACAAAACGCCAGATTTCTTCATAGTTTGCCGAGAGCAAACGTTTTGAGGCTATCTGTCTCCGTTTCGACGAGCTTTTCATTTGCCTCGAGCAGTTGAGGATAGAAAAATATTTTTGTCTAGATCGCTAAAGTAGTTATTTCTAGACGTGATTCTTGATGCAGCGAAAAGATTTTCTTCAAGAGCCAGTGAAGCACATAAAAATCAACGAAAAGCTTTCTGTAGACGAACTGATTCAACAGTTCAAGAACTCGGGCTCCTTTGGTGCAGGAAGACTAGCCGAAGCCTGTGACATTTACGAGCGCATGATTCGAGACGATGACTGCACGATTTTTCTGGCTTTAGCCGGTGCCCTGGTTCCTGCTGGAATGCGGTCACTTATTGCTGATCTCATCCGCGAAAGGCTTGTAGACGTGGTTGTGAGCACGGGCGCTAACATGGTTCACGACGCGCTTGAAGGCTTAGGCGGTCACCATTACAAAGGTCACTGGCTTGTGGACGACTTTGTGCTTTACAAGTATCACATTTACCGCATCTACGACATTTTTGTGCCTGAAGAAGACTTCGTGAAACTGGACTACCAGCTTACCGACATATTCGACCAGATAGCAGAAGAGAACAACGGCAAACCATTAGGCTCAAACGAGTTCACCAGAGAACTGGGCAAAAGGATTAGAGACAAGAACTCTATTCTGCGCACGGCTTACGAGGCTGAAGTGCCAATTTTCCTTCCCGCTGTCCGAGACTCAGAGTTTGGATTTGCGCATTGGCTTCATGCTTCGCGAAAGAACGTTAAGCACAGGCTCGTCTTGGATGCCTTCAAAGACGTGCCAGAAATAGTCGGTTTGTGCAAACGTTCAGCCAAAAACGGAATGATCGTATTAGGCGGAGGCGTCCCAAGAAACACAGTTCAGTCAGCCGCTTTAGCCTCTGGAAGAGGCATGGATTACGCGGTTCTTATCACGATGGATCGCCCGGAAACTGGAGGGTTATCGGGCTCAACTTTGGAGGAGACAGTTAGCTGGGGGAAAGTGAAAAAGACAGCGGACAAAACTACAGTTGTAGGAGACGCGATGATCGTTTTTCCCATCATGGTTGCGTCGGTGGTTGAAAGGTTGACTGGAAGCTTCAAACGTGTTCCAAACCATGAACGTCAAAAACTTCAAGCAGTGGAGGAAGCTAGATGAAGAGAAACGCGGAGACAAAGAAGTATTGCGGAAACTGCGGTCGCCACACGGCTTACAACTATCCAGACCAAGTGTTCTGCGGCAAACGGCTTTCAGACAGCCAAGACCCTGTAGTGCAGACCCTGTGGCACTGCGAAAACTGGAGCCCAGACAGCCAAGAATGCAACTGCGTCAAAGACGCCACGAAAAAACAAGAATAAGCCTCTCTCATTCTTGCCCGGGTCTAACGTTAAAGTTATTACATGGAACATTCAGTTCTTAGAATCAACCGAAAAGCCCGGTGGTGCAGTGGTCAAACATGGCGGCCTCTGGAGCCGCTGACGAGAGTT
>CAZHWL010000096.1:0-4133 GCA_964536035.1 uncultured Candidatus Bathyarchaeia archaeon
TTAAAGCTTCATCCCTTCGTCGAATGCTTCAGACCAGACCATCCACACTTTGACAAGTTCTTTGAGACAGTCAACGAGTTGAAATTGCCCACGCTGTTCCACACTGGAGACGGCTTCTCTTCACCTGGACTGATACTGAAAATCGCTAAGAAATATCCGAAGCTACCCATTATTCTGGGCCATCTGAGAGAAGGATGCCTCAGCGCAATGAAGGAATGCAAGAACATTTACGTGGAGACTTCTGGCACTCTCCCGGATACCATTGAGCTTGCGGTAGACATAGACGAAGACAGAATACTCTTCGGTTCAGACATTCCATACTATCGCTATCCAACGCAATTAGCCATTGTTGAAGCTTCTGAAATCTCGCAAAAAGCAAAAACGAAGATTCTCTATCAAAACTTTCAGGACTTGTTCAGGGAAAAGGAGAAATAGCGTGAACTTCAAACTCAAAGACGGTGAATAAGATGAACTCTACGCAATTGGCAATAAGACTCGCGTTAGCAGCTGTTTTCTCTGCCCTAGTCTGCGTGGCAACTCTAATCTTCCCCATACCTATTCCGGCAACGTCAGGATACTTCAACTTCGGTGAAACGGTGATCTACATTGCAGCCTTAGTGTTTGGTCCTTTTGTGGGCGCAGTCGCAGGAGGAGTAGGCGCCGCAGTTGCTGATATGCTGGTTGCTCCCCAATTTGCTCCGGGAACGCTGGTAATAAAGAGCTTTGAAGGCGCTATAGTTGGATTCTTGTACAAAAAACTAGGCTCACATGCTTCTGGACGAGATTTGAAAGCAATCATTGCCATGATTGTTGGAGGATTCGAGATGGTGATCGGCTATTTTCTATACGAGCAACTGATACTCGGCTATACAACCGCAGCTATGGAAATCCCCTTCAACATCGTGCAAATGCTGATCGGACTGGCAGTTGCGGCACCTGTGTCATTGATCGTGCTTCGCGTGTTCCCACAGCTTAAAAGCAAAAACTGAGACAATGCATAGCAACAAAGGGTTCGCAATGAGACTGCCACACGGAAAAATCCCCATCGACATATTGAGAGAAGTTGTCTTCACAAATCTAGGTGCCAAACGCAAGGAAGTTGCAGTAGGACCATCGGCGGGAATTGATGCTGCAGTAATTGACACTGAAAACCGATCGTTAATCGTCTCTATGGACCCGATCACTGGAGCGCTGGAAACAATCGGCTGGCTTGCAGTAAACGTAAACGCAAACGACGTCGCAACTTTCGGAGTTGAACCAGCCTTTCTTGTCACATGCCTTTTGCTTCCTGAAGATTCACAGAGGAAAACCATAGAAACCATATGCAACCAAATGAATGACGCTGCAAAAGAGTTGAACATAGCAATCGTCGGCGGACACTGCGAAATCACGCCGGGAATAGCCAACCCCATCGTTGTAGGATGCATAATTGGAACAACAGAAAAAGGCAATTACGTGACCGCCGCAGGCGCCAAACCGGGAGACATGATCATTTTAACCAAGAGCGCAGGCATTGAAGGCACAGCCATCCTTGCTTCAGACAGAGAAGAAAAACTGAAAAAAACCATGAACACCAAAATGATCCAAAAAGCCAAGGAATTTTACACACAAATTAGCGTAGTCAAAGAAGCAATAACAGCCTTCAAGACCGGAGGAGTAGACGCCATGCACGACCCAACAGAAGGAGGCATAATCGGAGGAATCAACGAAATGGCAGACGCGTCAAACCTTGGCGTAAGAATCTATGAGAAGAAAATTCCGGTTCAACATGAAACAGAAAAGATCTGCAAGCTCTTCAAGATCAACCCACTGTACCTAATCAGTTCAGGAGCCCTGCTAATAGCAGCTAAACCAGAAGCAGTGGACAAAATAGTTGCTCAGCTTAAAAATAAAGGCATACACGCGACCATAATAGGCCAGTTCTTGAAAAATCCGAAGGAACGATTCTTAGTCAACGAAAGTGGCGAACAAAGAGACCTGCCAAGGCCATCTTCTGATCACTTGTGGTTAGCTTTAAAGCAAGAATAATGAACTCAGTTTTGACTTTCCTCGACCGCAAAATCTGATATAAACTACCGACAACAAAAACGGCTGACCTAGCTATATCTATCAATGGATATTTCACCAATTCAGAGAGCTTTCTGCTTTTGAACCTGACTCGGTACGCATAAAAGAGGCTCAGCCCAGCGGGGGGCACCAAAAGAAAAGCAGCAAGAAGAGCTATTGAAACAAACGAGGGCATCAGAATAGCGAGAGATGCCAAAGAAACCATTATCAATGTCCAAGCTATCAGGCCTGAAATGGACAAGAGAACCCATTTTGAGAACACGCTTTCCAGTCCCTTGTTTTTCAAGACAATGCCAATACCTCTTCCATATCGGAAGGTCTGTCTCAAGAGTTCCATGACGCTGGAACGATGTTTGTGCGCAATCGATACTTCAGGATCTAGAACCATCTTGTACTCTGCACGACAAATTCTTTCAACAAGTTCGTCTTCGTCAAATCCAAATTCGATGCTTTCATCGAACACGCCTACTCGATCAAAAACTTCACGCCGAACCGCCATATTGCATCCAGCTGGATACTGAAGCGGCGGTTTTACTTCATTCAGAATTTTTTTCTTCTTAAACCTTCTCAGCACGGGCATTATACTTTCGTCAGAATACTGCGAAAGAAAGTCGTCATAGTATCTTGACGCGCTTCCTCCAACGCAACCGACATCTTTGTCTTGGAAATTCTCAACTATTTTTATCAGCCAGTTCTTTGGCACGACGCAGTCGCCGTCTGTGAAGGCTATAATCTCGCCTTTGCTATGCTCCAAACCTGTGTTTCGAGCCGCATTAAGCCCTTTTCGCTCTTCAGTCAATAGAATCACAGGGTATTGTGACACTATTTCCCTAGTGGTGTCTGTTGAATTTCCATCTACAATGATGACTTCAAACTTTTTCTTGATGTAATCTATTTTCATTAGGGAATCAAGTAAGCTTTTGATCTTGTCTGCACAGTTCTTAACAGGCACAACGATCGAAACCATCGGAAAGCTCTTACTCTCTTGCCGCAAATCTAGCTGCCCTCACACAAGAGTCCTTTTACAGTTTTCCTGATTGCCTCAAACTATTCAATGTAGGTTTCCATCCGAGCTTCTTAAGCTTTTCCACGCGAAGCAGCATGATCTTGACGCCTTCTTTCCATCCTTCTTGCGTCAACGCTACCAGTGAAGTAGTATTCAATGTTTTCTAGGCTCATTTCGTCACAGACGATGTTGGCTATCTGTTCACATTCACTTGATCCTGCGATAGCTTTCGCTTCGCGGGTCCAACAGGAATGTTCAAGTTGAAAAAAAGAGGCCATGTTACTTTCAAGACAAGAAGTTAAATCACGCAACATGATAGTTTCTTGCCGTTCAACCTCGTGTAAGACGTTCTGGGCCGCTTGAGTTCCTTTATTTCTCTTCTAATCTGTCGCCAAGCAAGATACTTCGGAAAGAGGCTAGAGAGGGACTCTCCATGAGAATGAAACATGACTAGTTTTGGTTCCACAATTATCTTGTACCCTCTTGTCTTCATTTCAACGGCCCAATCGTAATCTTCTCCACCAAACTTCAGAGCTCCAGAGATCAGAGTGGGCAGTTTCTCGTCAAATGGATATTGCTTCCACAACGATTTTCGGATGAGACAATTCACTGTGGAGAAAGAGTCATCTCTCGCATAGGTCTTGCTGACTTCAATGCGTTTCTTCCATAGCAAGTCGTATCCCATTTTTTCCCATATCGTGCCATCCGTATGAGAGACAGTGTATCCTCCAACGCCCGCAACCATCGAATCCTTGAAATGAGCTGCGCCTGCTTCAAGCCACTCATTAGATGATGGCAAAGAATGACCATTAGTTATGCAAATAATGTCGTTTTCCGCTGCCAAGACCCCTGCATTTGTGGAGTAGGAGTGAGTAAATTCCTGATTTGATATTGGAACTAGTTTTATCGTGATCTTTCCGTTGAAGAATGATTTCTTTATTTTTTTTAGTAACTCGGTCATTCCTCGGAGGCTCTTCTCAGAAGAGTAGTTATCAGCAATCACCAGTTCCGAGGGGCACGACGTTTGATGTGATAGCCTCTTCAGAAGCTCTCGAAAATG
>CAZHWL010000097.1:0-4078 GCA_964536035.1 uncultured Candidatus Bathyarchaeia archaeon
CACTGAGAATTATGGCAAAGGCTTCAAAACTCTCGTTCAAACTTTTCCTGCATACTATCAATTCGCGAGTAAGAACTGGCTTAACTGCGATTGAAAAGGCTTTTTTTATTAGTGTTTTGGCTATTGACCCGAGAGCTCGAGAGTCTTCACCAGCTGATGTGTCAAAGCTTGCATGAGTGTTTTCTGGTTTTAGGCTGTGAGCAGTCTCTTTCTTGCTATGATCCTTTCTATCCTCTTTTTCGAATCGGCCTTCTGATATGTCATTAGGGCTTGATCTAGAAGTGAGTAGGCTCTTTCTTTGTCGCCTTCTTCGTTTCTTTCCAGATGCATTAAGCCGTATTCGTAAAGAATTTCAGCGTATAGGAAAACGTGCCATTTCTGTGCGTTTAGGGATTTAGCTTCTTGAAGGCTTTTTTCAAAGTGCTGTACGGATTGTTCCCAGTTTTTCTGCTCTCTGAAAAGCATTGCTTTCAGTAATTCAGCACCTGAATCGTACAATCTGTTTTTTGTTTTCGCCGCGTAGGCGTAGGTTTTTTCAATCAGTTCTTTGGCTTTGTCGATTTCGCCTTTTTTCAGATACAATCTTGAAAGGGCTGGGATTGGTCCAGTAAACTGAGCATCTGTATCTCCTGCCTTTTCAAAGATGCTGTTGCTTTCGTTGAGGTACTTTTCAGCTTCTGCATAGTCTTCCATTTCCATAAATAGTTCTCCAAGCTCTGACGCAGCATTTCCCGATTGTTGATATTCCCCAACCTTTTTCCCAAAGTCAAGGGCTTCCATCTGATACTTGAGACTCTTGTCCCATTCTCCCAACCAACGATAGCATACGCCAAGTCCACCCATTACGGATGAGATAAAAGCCGTGTACTTAATTCTCTTGACCAATGCGAGAATGTCCTCGCCTATGGAAAGGGCTTTCTGCAAATCCCCCATGTACCCATAGGAACCTAAGAGCATCATATCAAGCCAATTCAAGCGGTATAAAGCACCAACTTTCTTGGCCATTTCGGAACCTTCTTGGGCAGTTTCAAACAGCTTCTGAAATTCTCCTGTTGCCAAGTAGACAGTGCAGAGGTTGTTGTACAAAGTGAGAGATCGGTTTGCAAGTTTGTTCTCAAGGGCTATTTTCAGTCCCTGCTTGTAATATTCTGTTGCTTTGTCGAGGTCTCCAGACTTCATGCTGAGCACGCCTAGATTGTTGTAGCAACCTGCAAGAACGTCGGATGCGCTGAATCTTTCTGCCAGTTCAAGGGCTTTCTGTGTCCACGTCAAAGCTTCACTAGACTTACCGGTTCGCCAAAGCATGTGAGAAATGTCTTCATATAGACTGGCTAGTTCCACACTCTCAGGTTCTTTCTCAAGTATTTCCAAAGCCATGCGATGATGCTCAGAAGCCTTATCTTTGTCAACGACTTGCCAAAGCATGTGTGCCATTCTAATATGAAGCCGGGCAGCATTCTTCTTGTCTCCTAACTGATTCCACAATGCCAGCGCATCATTCCAATACTTTAAGGCAGCGTCAGGTTCTCCCATCCATGAGTCAAGGTCGCCGAGTCTCTCAACTATTCGAACCTTCTGTTCAGGGCTAGCTCCTTTCTCTTCATGAAGCTCAAGAGCATGGTGGAGATATGAGAAAGCTTCATTGTGAGCATAGACCTTCTGTGCCTTTTCGCCAGCCCTCAGAAAGTAGTCCAACGCCTTGGCCTTGTCACCGCCTTCGAGAAAATGATAAGCAAGCTCTCCGAAATGTTCATCAATCTTCTCAGAATACACTTTCTCTAGCGCAAGTCCAACTGAACTGTGAAGCTTCTTGTGTCTTAGATGGCTGACTTCTTCATGCAAAACGTCTCTGACAATGACGTCAGCAAAGCTGTACACATCTTCTCCCCTGACAACCTTCTCCTTGATCAAGCCAGTTTTCAGCAGTTTCTCCATCATTTCAAGCAATCTGTTCTCTTCAAGCCCCGTAACTCCCGACAATGCTTCAAAGCTGAAATCATTGCCGACAAAAGAAGCCATTGTTAGCACATTCTGACATTCATCACCTAACCGATTTATCCTGTTCTTTATAACATTCTTGACGGTTTTCGGAAACTCGATCTTCGAGACTTCCTTAATTTTCCACTTATCCTCCTCACGGTAGATGATTTCCTCTTCTTTCAGGGATTTCACAACTTCCTCAGCAAAGAATGGATTTCCCCGAGTTTTTTCGTAGACTAGCTCGCAGAATTCTCTTTGAACCTCGTCTTGCTCCAAAATCTGCCTAATCATTTCGGAAACTTCATTCAGAGACATGCGTTTCAAAGGAATCGACTGCAGCAAGCGCTCTCTATTCAGTTCCGTCAAAACAGGAGACAAAGGATGTTTATCATCAATGTCGGTATCACGATAAGCGCCCAAAAGAAGCATGGGTTCTCTATAGATGCCCCGAGCCAAATAGTGCATCAGCAAAAGTGAAGACTGATCAGTCCATTGCAGATCATCCAGAACAACCAGCAATGGAGTTTCCTTGGAGATATTACCGATAAACTGTGAAACCGCTTCAAAAAGCCTATCACGCTCCTGCTCAGGACTTATAGCAAAAGATTGAGGAATGGCACCGAGTTTCTGCCTAAGCTCAGGAACAAGCTTGGAAACCTCGTTGGGATAGAAACCAATCACTCTATACAACTGCTCAGGAGTACAAACCTCCAAGTAATCCTTAATCACTTCATTCCACAGAACGTATGGAGGCACTCCGTCCATTCTGAACAAGGCTGGACACCTTCCATACAAAACTCGCATGCCACGCAAACGTGCATAAGCCCCCACTTCCCTAGTCAACCTCGTTTTGCCGATCCCAGCCTCTCCACACAGAAAAACAAGGCCACCTTCGCCCCGAACTGCTTTATCAACAGTCCCTCTGAGAAGAGCCAGTTCTTCAGCTCTGTCAATAAGCTGAACTTCCTTCGCACCAGAAGGACGCGGACTCGGAACAACAACGACTGGCTTTCGAGAAGGCAGAAGAACCTCACTTAGAAAGCTCTCAGCAATCTCTCTCAATGCCTTAAGCAAATCCTCTGCAGACTGGTATCTTTTCTCTGGTTCCTTCTCCAAAAGCTTCATAATACACTCGTCCAGAGCCTGTGGGGTTTTTGGATTCAGCCTATTCGGAGAAACTGGACGATCATGAATGTGTCCGAAAATGACCTTTATGGGATCGTCGCTAGGAAAAGGCGCTTTACCAGTTATCGCCTCATAAAAAACCGCACCTAAAGAGTACAGATCAGATTTGTTATCGGGAACCCTTCCCAAAGCTACCTCAGGCGCAACGTACGCCACCGTACCAACAATCACTCCTTCCTGCGTAACTTTGGGCTGACCGATCATTTTGGCCAAGCCAAAATCCATCAGCTTCGCAACACCTTCTTTGGTTATCATCACGTTCTCAGGCTTGATGTCACGATGCAAAACCTTTTGAGAATGAGCGTACTGAAGCGCGCTGCAAACATCCATGCCAATTCGTAGAACAGTTTGAACGTCACATTTGCTTTCGGGATAGGTCTGCATAAGGTCGCGCAGACTGTCCCCGTCAACAAATTCAAGCACAAAAAACTGCTTCCCATCCTCACTTCCGATGTCATGGATGCTAACGATATTTGGATGGTTGAGCTTAGCAACAGCTTGAGCCTCAGTCATGAATCGCGAATGTATCTCTTCGCCTGAAACTGCACTCTTGAGCATTTTAATCGCGACAACACGATTCAAAGCAGTGTCTCTAGCCTTGAACACGATGCCCTTTCCGCCTTCACCAAGCCTCTTCAAAACTGCATATCTACCCTGCTGAAAATACTGAACCGAAGCCAAGCTCCATCCTCCAGTTTTAACTGAACAACTAACGATAAAAGAGTAACGCCTATGTAGAGAGCCAGCAGCGAGTTAGCTTCAAAACAAGCTTTTCACACTGTTCCAGAACATAGTTGCGCACACCAAAATCACACATGCTTCAGATAGTAGCAACTTCACATGCAAAATGCGACTAAATCATAGCGGTCTTGATGGCAGCCCAGGAGAGATTCGAACTCTCGCCAAACATAAG
>CAZHWL010000098.1:0-1862 GCA_964536035.1 uncultured Candidatus Bathyarchaeia archaeon
AGTTCAGTGAATTTGCATGCGATTTGTCCTGTGTGGTAGTGAAGCACTGGTGTGTAGCCTGCGGCTATGGCGGTTGGGTGGTAGATAACAATGATCTGGCCGAGGAATTCTTTAGCTACTGTCGGCGGGTTCGATACGTGTCCTGCTACGTCTCCTCTGTGGATGTCTTGTTTGCCTATGCCCCTGATGTTGAAGCCGATGTTGTCGCCTGGTTCAGCTTTCGGGATTCGTTCGTGGTGCATTTCGAGTGATTTGACTTCGCCCTGCTTGTTGGAGGGCATGAATATGAGGACGTCGTTTTCTTTGACTACTCCTGTTTCAACTCTGCCTACAGGCACTGTGCCTACACCTGTGATGCTGTAAACGTCCTGAATCGGAACGCGCAACGGCTTGTTGGTTGGTTTAGCAGCCACTTCAAAAGTATCTAAGGCTTCGATCAATGTTGGTCCCGTGTACCATGGCATTTTATCGCTTTTCTTCACCAAGTTGTCACCAGTCCATCCTGAAGTCGGAACGAACGGGAACTTGTCAGCTTTGTAGCCTACCATCTTGAGCATTCTTGTAACTTCGTTCTTGATCTCTTCGTAACGTTCTTTGCTCCAGTTCACTGAGATGTCGTCCATCTTGTTGATCGCTACAACAAGCTGACGTACACCTAGCGTGAATGCAAGAAATGCGTGCTCCCTTGTCTGTCCACCTGGGCCGATGCCTGCTTCGAATTCGCCTCTTCTGGACGATACAAAAAGTACTGCGCCGTCGGCTTGGCTTGCTCCGGTAATCATGTTTTTGACGAAGTCTCTGTGTCCTGGTGCGTCGATGACTGTGAAGTAGTATTTCTTTGACTCAAATCTGAGGAATCTGAGGTCGATTGTTACACCTCTTTCTCGCTCTTCTTTGAGGTTGTCGAGTACCCATGCGAACTTGAATGATTCTTTTCCCATTTTCTTTGCTTCTTCTTCGAACTGCTTAATGGTTCTCTCATCTACTGCTCCAGCAGCATACAGCAAGTGTCCTGTCGTCGTTGATTTTCCGTGGTCTACGTGTCCCATGATCACTAGGTTTAAGTGTGGTTTCCCAGATTTACTCAATCGTCTTTCCTCCTTATTTTTCAAATCGGTTTCAATTTTTTGTGAATTCGTTTACACAACTGTTCAATCAGTTATTTTAACTTTATCATGATGGTTCTGCGTTTATGATACAAGGGCAAAATGGAGAATTTATCAAGGTGGAAACAGATATTAAAGCAAAAACTTGAATTCAATGAGTGGGCGCGACTAGACAATGCCAGCAAACCTTCCTCCGAATGCACTGAAAAAATGGGCTGAGGTAGAAGCAACACGAAACCCAAAGGAAAGGCTTCAACGTATGGAAGAATTTATGAGCGTCGTACCGAAACACAAGGGCACGCTGAAGGTTCGGGGACAAGTCAAGAAGCAGATGGCAATTCTGCGTAGAGAACTGGAGGAGAAGAAAAGAAAAAAGGCTGGAAGAAGCGGCCCAAAACTGTTTCTCGAGAAGGAAGGCGCGGCTCAAATAGCAATTATTGGTCCAACGAACGTGGGAAGAAGCAGCCTGTTGGCGGCTGTCACCAACGCGAAAGTTGAGGTCTCACCTAACCATTACACGACAACAACGCCTACCCCAGGCATCCTGGATTATCAGGATATCCAGTTCCAAATGGTTGAAGCTCCAGCTTTGATGGAAGGATCTGCTGACGGAAGAGCTTGGGGACTTCAAACCCTTGCGACTGCTCGAAATGCTGACGGTTTAATCCTAATGGTTGATCTGTCACAGGACCCAGTTGCTCAGCTTTCGCTCATTCTTGGCGAGATGGAGAAAACCAGAATCCTTGTAAGCCGACC
>CAZHWL010000098.1:1962-4073 GCA_964536035.1 uncultured Candidatus Bathyarchaeia archaeon
AGCTTTCGCTCATTCTTGGCGAGATGGAGAAAACCAGAATCCTTGTAAGCCGACCAAAGGGCAGAGTTGAATTTGAAAGGAAGTATATGGGCGCAGGCTTGAGGATTATTCTTGTCGGAAAGCTTGTTGGATATGGTATGAAGGATGTTGAGGAGCTTCTTAAGAGCTATCGTATCAATGACGCGGTAGTGAAGATTTCTGGTGAAGTAACACTGGATGATGTTGAAGACGCGATCTTTGAGAACACGGTATACAAGCCAGCAATAATAGTTGCGAACAAATTTGATACAGATGGCGCAGAAGCTAACTTGCAACGACTCAGAACCTATGTAGGCAAACAGTTGCCAATTATAGCGGTTTCATGCGAGAAAAGAACAGGATTAGAGAAGGTTGGTGAAACGCTTTTTAATGTTTTAAACATCATTCGCATCTATACAAAAGAGCCAAGCCAGAGGGAACATTCCAAGAAACCCTTCATCTTAAAAAAAGGCTCAACAATATTCGACCTAGCAAAAAACATTCACAGTGATTTCAGAGAAAGATTCAATTTCGCAAAAATATGGTCAAAACGCTTGGCTTTTAGTCCTCAGAAAGTCGGTGCAACATTTGCGTTGGCAGATGGAGACATTGTTGAAATTCATGCAAGATAAGAATAAGCGAAGTACGCCAGTCTATCTTGAGGCTTGAGCTACTCGTTCTATTTCATGGCGTTTTGCAACAGCGAAGCTTTTTATGTCGTGGCTTCCAGCCATCACCAGTTCGTCGGCCAAGCATTCTTCGATTGATCGAGGGTTGTTCACTGAGGCTTGTCTAGCTCCATCGGTTATGTGTCTCAAGGCTAGGTCAATTCTTCGTTGAGGCGCAACATCTACTGATAAGTGATACACGATGCCTCCCATGCTGATTCTTGTTGTGTCCTCGCATGGCGCAGAGTTCTCTATTGCGTTGACTAACACCTCGATGGGGTTTTTTCCAGTTCGGATGTTGACTATTTCGAAGGCGTGTTTCACTATGTTTGTGGCTCTGGCCTTTTTTCCAGCGTTTTTTCCTGGTCGCATTATGTTGTTGATTACTCTTTCAACGATGTTCACGTTTGCCTTGCGGAAACGTTTGTGTTCATGTCTTCCCATGCTGTGCGGTAGTGTAACCGGTTTCAATGAAACGTAGCGTTCCAGTCCCACGTCGCGAACTTTGACTTCTTTGAAGCTCCATTTTCCGAAGAGTTTTATCTCCTTCTCTTGCTGCTTTGTTTCTTGCTTCTGACTCAAAGGTTATCACCGTGCTGGCTTTTGTTTGCGCCCGTACACAAGTTCGTTCAGCGACACGCCATTAACTGTAATGACCTTCCATCTTACTCCTGGGATGTCGCCCATGCTTCTTCCGCGTGAGCCGCCAATTCCTTCAACGACGACTTCGTCGTGTTCATCTACGACGTTGAGGGCTCCGTCTCCAGGCAGGAAAGCGGTTATTGTTCTTCCGTTTTTGATGAGTTGGGTTCTTACGCATTTTCGGATGGCGCTGTTGGGCTGTTTGCTTTCTACTCCTACTTTTTCGAGAACTATGCCTCTTCCCATGGGTGCTCCATGCAGTGGGTCAGCTTTCACGTCTAGACCCAAAATACGTCTGTTGTAGTATCTGTCGCTCCACCGGAGCTTCTTCCTCTTTTTAACTAGCTTTCTTGCCGCAAATAGACCATTTGGAGACTTTGAACCCATGGAATGGTATCCTCTCGCAGTGTCTAATCACAAAACTGATATTTAAACTTGCAAGGGCAAGGTGTAAGCTTCCAGTATCAAACATACAAAGATGATAAGTCTAGTTCAAGCTCACCGTTCGAGTATGAAAGCCTTCTTGTGCTCTGTTGCGACAGGTATGCGTTCCATCACCATTCTCTCCTCAGGCTTTCGGCTCAGTCCCAGAGGTTTAAGTTTCTCTGCCAACTCCAATGCTGCATGAAGCTTCGTGCTTCTTTCAGCGTAGACTTCAAACAAGGTTTCTCCTTTTTTAACGTGATCCGCAAGCTTGGCTTTAAGCACGACACCTGCGCCTTTCTCCTTTGGAGCTCCTGCTTCTCTGGCAACTCGGGCAATGTCGTCATTGTTTATCCAGAG
>CAZHWL010000099.1:0-4065 GCA_964536035.1 uncultured Candidatus Bathyarchaeia archaeon
TGTACCATATCTTAACCTCATAGCCGTACAAGTCAGTTACTGACGTAATATTCAGGTCCACTGTGAATGTTGAGTTTGGGGGAAGCGTAACATGTGGCGGCATTATGCTGACATTTGTGCTTGGAACTACTGTAACATTTGCTGCCGTTTCAATTTTCAAAAATATTCCACTGCCTCCTATCAAAACGGCAAGCATAAAGCATGCGAGAATTGATGATCTGGCATCACACGTTCTGAACTTCAAAATTCCCACTTCCTTTCGTCTCCTCAATCTAAGAACTTCTTTATTTATTTATATAACTTTCGAAACCATCTTCTATAACATTCTTTCATCCAAGAACTCAAAAAAAGCTACGAGTCCGAAGAAAGGTAAAGGGCACGAATCACTTTCTTATTTTGTGGTAGATCAGGGCTATCAGCACGATTATGAGGAGTATTGTCAGAACCAGCAGTGGGCTACCCAGAAGCTTGTCTGTGAGCGATTCTTCTGCATATACACAGTTGACTAATGTGAACAGCAGAAACAGCGAGCAAGCAGCAAGCGCAAATCGCCTTTTCATTTTGATACTTCCTCGCAACTAAGTTATGCTAACGTTCTGTATTTGGAAGTATCTCTTGGCCAGAAAACGCAGACGCTCAGCGTTCTTTCCGTTTTTGCCTATGGCAACGCCCTTGTCCTTCGGGTTCACTGCTACAACAGCCATTTTTTTGCCGTCTGGTCTTTCGCTTACGCGTACTTCTTTGACTGCTGCTGGTTTCAAAGCGTTCTTGATGAACTTCACTGGGTCTTCAGAGTATTCTATGATTTCATGTTTCTTTCCAGTCATCCTTTCCAGTGTGTGGATGTTTCTTCCACCTCTGCCTATGGCGACGCCTATTTGGCCTTCGTTGATTATGAAAATCACGCGTCCTTGTTCTTCATCGATTATGCAGTCTTTGGCGCTGGCGTTGGTTATGCTTTCAAAAAGAGCGATGTAGCGCATCTCGGTGCTCGTGAATTTTATTCCGCTTGTCATTCGTTTCCTCCAGTGAATTCCTCTGGCTCTGCTTTCTCGGTCAATTTGAGAATTTCAGAGTCGCCAGACTCTCTTATACTTAGTGCTGATATGATGAAGGGTTTACCGCAGACAGCAGCCAGATCTATGGCGGAGCCTCTGAACGTTATGAATGAAACGTTCGAAAGCTTGCAGTAATATTCTATGTCTTCACGCACGTTTTTGGGACAGTTTGCGGCCAGAACGATCATTTTGACCTTGCCTGACTTCGCGTTTTTGATCGCTGAATCTGCGCCGAAGGTTACTTTGCCCGTCTTTACGGCGGCTGCGATCGCCTTGTCTATGTCTATCATTTCTTCTTCGCTCCTTTCTGTTCAAACGTCGACATGTATAATTCTACTAGTCCTGTGCCAATAGGTATTGATTGCCCTACTATTACGTTTTCGGTTACGCCTGCCAGTGGGTCGCTTTCTCCTTTCACGGCGGCTTCTACAATGTTGGGTACGGTAATCTCGAAGGCGGCGCGGGCCAGAACGCTGGATTTCTTGCCGCTGATGCCGTGTCTGCCTATCTGTTGAACCTCGCCTGTTGAGGTCATCATGTCCGAAACGAGCATTACGTGGCGGACATCAACGTCTAGGCCTTGATCTTCCAGAACGCTTCCTGCTTCATAAATCAGCGCGTTTCTGGCAGCCTCTATTCCAATGGTCTTGGCTATCTCGTGAACATTGTTTGTCGTGGTTCTCGAAGTGTCTATTCCGGGGATTTCCAAGATCTTTGATAGGTTTGAACCGTCTGTTCGGATGACCCATTCGCCATGTTCCTCTGTGACCAGCACGCGTCTTATGCCTGCAACGCCTTTCACGTGAGCTGAGGGGGCTTTGTCACGGAGTTTCCTTAGGGCATCAACCTTTTTGGGTTGAAGGTACAACGTGTTACCCTTTGTTCTCACGGAACAGTTCGGAATCTGAAGGGCTGCCTTCAATTCCTCCATTGTCACCTCGCGATCTTCCATCATGGTTTTGTTTAGCTCAACAACCACTTCTTCATGTAATGGGTCCTCGTAAATCGCCTGTGCCAGATTTTCGAGTGTTGTGAATACGATATTTCGAGCGATTTTCACTACGGCTTCCCGATTTTTCCGGTGTACTTCATCCAAGTATATCGCCATGATAGGCGTGGATGGAATCCGTCTAGCGTCAACAATCTCAATCAGTCTTGGCAGTCCGAGGGTTACGTTTTGCTCTCTGACTCCTGCATAGTGAAAAGTTCTGAGGGTCATCTGAGTCCCAGGTTCGCCTATTGACTGAGCGGCAACTATTCCGACGGCTTCGCCTGGCTCCATCAAAGCCCGTTTATAATGCTCAACCGTTGAGCTTATTGCCTTGTCTACGCCCGAGTTGCTCAACTCTGCTTTTGTAAGGTTCTGTTTGAGTTCATCTATAAGGATCGGTGTCAGAACTTCTTCGACTTCCTTGAGATTCTTCTTTATGTACTCCACTGTTGCGGGTTTGCCTCTTTCTTTGGCTATTTTCAACTGATCTACAAGCCGGCTCGCGTTCACGGCTTTTCCATGGTCGCTTTTAGCCGGATCCACGCCGTCTTCGCCGTATTGGAACTGGATGATGTCGCCAGCTGAGTTTCTAACAGTGTTGTCGTATTCGAGGCGTATGTGCTCAAGTGCGTTGATCAGTCTTCGCTGCATGTAGCCGCTTTGCTGTGTTCTGACTGCAGTGTCCACCAAGCCTTCGCGGCCACCCATGGAGTGGAAGAAGAACTCTATGACGTCCAATCCTGTCTGGTATGAGGAGTACACGAAACCTCTGGCTTTTGGCTTTGCGTCTCCTGCTTTGAAATGTGGAAGAGCGCGGCCCACGTAGCCTCTTAGGATTCTTTTGCCACGGACAGCTTGCTGTCCTACGCAGGCGCTGATTTGGCCGATGTTGAGGCTTGAGCCTCTTGCGCCTGTTCGAGTCATCACGATGCCTGCGTTGTCCAACGTGAAGTCTTCGTCTGCTATCTTACCAGATTCGTCTCTTGCCTTTGCCAGCTCGTTCATGACATATATTTCGAATGAGTCTTCAAGGGTTTGCCCAGGAAGCCTTGGAAGGGTTCCTTTGCTGTAGCTGTCGATGAGTTCGAGTATTTTCTTCTCGATGCGGTCCATTGTTTTTCTTATTCTGTCTTCAGCTTTCGGTGAGAGCACTAGTTGGTCGTATGAGTAGCTGAAGCCGCGCATGGTTATGAAAAGCTTCAGCATATGTGTGATTTTGTTCAGGAACTCGCGGCCAGCCTGCGTTCCATAATCCTTGATGATTCTGTGGAGAAGGCTTTCAGACTGCTCTGCGCCTATGGAGCGTCTGTCTATTACTCCGCTGACTAGTTCGCCGTTTTTGACAACGACGTATGCGTCATGCGGACAGTCTTCTTCGACGCATTTTGTGCAGCCTTGGCAGATGTTGGCTTTCAGAACGTAGTTCATGTCTTTGGGCAGGAATAGGCTGAATATTTGTTTGCCTGTCCAGAGTGGTTGCGGCTCCTTGATTTTGGGTTCAGGGAGTGGTCCGTAGTATCCTGCCCCGAGAGCTATTCGGTTCACTTCGTTTCTTGTTAGGTAGTTGCTTCTCCGCGTGAAGAGATATGCGGAGGTGATAAAATCTCGGATGGCGCCGATTATTGGGCCTCCGAACCTGGGTGAAAGTATCTGATCCTGAACCTGCATCAGTAGAAGTGCCTCTGTGCGTGCTTCTTCGCTCTGAGGTACGTGCAGGTTCATTTCGTCTCCGTCAAAGTCCGCGTTGTAGGGTGGACACACGCAGAGGTGTAGACGGAATGTTTTGTAGGGCAACACGCGGACGTAGTGGGCCATTATTGACATGCGGTGAAGCGAGGGTTGGCGGTTGAAGATGGCTATGTCGCCATTCTTGAGGTGTCTTTCGACGATGAAGCCTAGTTCGACGGCTTCAGCGATTTTTGATCTGTCAACGACGAATTCGAGTCTGATGCGTTTGCCGTCTGGTCGGATTATGTAGAGTGCGCCTGGATATTTTTCAGGGCCATTTGTTACGAA
>CAZHWL010000100.1:0-4016 GCA_964536035.1 uncultured Candidatus Bathyarchaeia archaeon
CCGCCGCCGAACAGCAACGCCGGGATAGGTTTGCCGTTGACTTGCTTGTCATAGGCGTGAGGATAGATTTTGTGAATCTCATTTGCCTTCTGAGAGGCCCAGATCATCGCTATGGCCGCGCGCATCGGAAAATATTCCAGATCAATGTACGACGGTAAACCAAGTTCACCCATCATCTGCTTGATGTCCACAAACGACGTTAAGGGCAGATCAACCTCATACTTCGCACCATCTACCTCTTGATAAAGCACAGCTTTGCTTGGCGCAGACTTGATAGAGCCAGCGACATCTTCTTTCAAATCCATTCTCCTCAATGACGGTAATGCTTTCTATGATTAGGGTATAGGTCGTATTGATGGGTGTTATTATTGGTATGCGATATTTAAGACTGAACGCCACGAAAAGCTAGCGCTACCTTGTCCACTGTTATCTTAAATGTACCGAATACTACTTGAAGCGTGATGCATATATTCTAGTTTGTGTATGCAGAGAAAATGTGACCTCTCGGAGAGACTCTTTTGAGCGAAGAACAGAAAGAACAAGAAACGAGCAAGCAAATCGAGAAACTAGTACATGATTTGGAAAACGAGAAAAAACGTTCAGAAGAATACTTGACGCGATTGAAATATGCACAGGCGGATATTGAAAACCTCAAGAAAAGGTATGATCGTCAACTGGAAGAAGTAAAGAAGTGTGGCAATGAAAACCTGATCATTGAGCTGCTGGAGATCGTTGACGAATTGGAGATGGCCATAAAATCAGGATGCTCTTCTGATTCCGCAGAAGCTGTTATCAACGGCGTTGAGATGACACTTAAGAAACTGGAAAAGATTCTTAAGAAAGAGGAAGTCTCTCCAATAGAGTGCATTGACAAGCCTTTCGATCCCTCAAAACATAATGCGGTCGCAAAAATCGAAAAAAAAGATGTGGAGGATTGCACTGTGGTTGAGGAAGTAAGAAAAGGCTACATCCTGAAGGGAAAAGTCATTAGACCGAGTATCGTGAAGATTGCAGTTAAACCATCATCAGATTCACAGGAGGAGAATAGTCAAAATGAGTAGTAGTGTGAAACCTGGAGAAAAAGTGTTAGGAATAGATCTTGGAACCACAAACTCTGCCGCGGCAATTTTCGAAGGCGGCCGAGCAACAGTGATTCCGAGTTCAGAAGGACCCACGATGGCTGGAAAAATGTTTCCATCAGTTGTTGCCTTCACGAAAGATGGGCAGCTACTGATAGGGGAAACAGCCAAAAGACAAACGACAGCCAACCCTGAAGGAACAATCATAGAAATAAAAAGAAAAATGGGCACAGACTACAAGATCAACATTCAGGGAAAAGAATACACGCCGCAGCAGATTTCTGCATTCATCCTTCAAAAAATAAAGAAAGACGCAGAAACATACCTCGGCGTTCCAGTAAGGAAGGCAGTCATAACCGTCCCAGCCCACTTCAACGACAACCAGCGCCAAGCCACAAAAGACGCAGGAGAAATAGCAGGTTTTGAGGTTCAAAGAATCATAAACGAACCCACAGCGGCCTGTCTTGCTTATGGCGTTGACAAAGTGGAAAAAGAGATGAAAATACTGGTTTTCAGCTTCGGCGGCGGCACACACGATGTCACGGTAATGGATTTCGGCAAAGGCGTCTTCCAAGTACTGTCAACAAGTGGAGACACGCAAATTGGCGGAACAGATCTTGACAAAGCAGTAATGGATTATGTGATTGACGAGTTCAAACGGCAAACAGGTGTTGATCTTGTCAACGACAAAATGGCGATGGCAAGGCTGAAGGAGGCTTCTGAGAAAGCCAAGATAGAATTGTCAACGATGCTCGCGACAGACATCGATCTGCCTTTCATATACTCTGACGCTTCAGGACCCAAACATCTGCACTTGACATTGACTAGGGCAAAGCTTGAGTCGCTGGCCCAGCCTATAGTGCAAAAAACGGAGAAAACCCTTGTGAAAGCTCTTGAAGATGCGAAGCTGACGCCTAGAGACATAGACAAGATCATTTTGATAGGCGGAATGACCAGAATGCCCTATGTCCAGAAGTTTGTGGAGCAAATAATGGGCAAGCCAGCCGAAAGAGGCGTAGACCCAATGGAATGTGTCGCAATAGGCGCCGCTATACAGGGTGCAGTGCTCACTGGAGAAGTTAAGGATCTGCTGCTGCTGGATGTTACACCACTGTCGCTCGGCGTTGAAACACTTGGCCACATATTCACGAAGGTGATTGAAAGAAACACGACTATTCCAACAAGAAGAAGCCAAATTTTCACAACTGCGGCAGACTTCCAAACTGCGGTAACAATTCACGTGCTCCAAGGAGAAAGAGCCATGGCGCCAGATAACGTCTCTTTAGGTGTGTTCAATCTTGAGAATATACCTCCAGCACCAAGAGGCGTTCCTCAAATCGAAGTCACGTTTGACATAGACGCTAACGGAATACTGAATGTTACTGCTAAGGATCTGGGCACTGGTAAGGAAGCGAAGATCACGATTACCGCTTCTACAAAGCTGTCTAAGGAAGAAAAGGAGAGAATGGTGAAAGATGCGGAGCAGTTCACTGAGCAGGACAAGAAGAAGAGAGAAGATGCTGAACTCAGAAACAACGCGGACAGCCTCATATACACATCTGAAAAGACCAAGAAAGATCTAGCGGAGAAACTCACTGAAGACCAGAAAACGAAGATAGACACCGCGGTTATTGCACTAAAAGACGCTCTCTCAGGCACTGAGCTAGAGAAAATAAGGGCAAAATCAGAAGAATTAACCAAGATACTCCAAGAAGTTGGAACTGCAGTCTATCAGCAAGCAGCCTCTGATTACGCTAAACAAAAAGGACAACCAGCACAGGACGCTCCACCGTCCAACGGTGACAAAGTGGTCGATTCAGAAGACTACAAAGTGAAATGAGCCCAAGTTCCAACCTTTTCAAAAACCTGACGAGCAAAGAAAATGGCTGCAAAAAGAGATTACTATGAAGCCCTCGGTGTCTCGAAAACCGCGTCAAAAGAGGAGATAAAAGACGCCTACAGAAAACTGGCGCTGCAATATCACCCCGACAGAAACAAATCACCAGACGCTGAAGAGAAGTTCAAAGAAATATCTGAAGCCTACGCAGTTCTGTCAGACGATGGAAAAAGACAACAATATGACACGCTAGGCCATGCTGGCTTCGATCAGCGCTATACTACTGAGGACATATTCAGAGGAGCCGATTTCGAAACAATATTTCACGACCTTGGTTCTGGTTTTCGCTTTGGAGACCTGTTTAGCTTCTTTTTCGGCGACCGCGACTTCGGCGAAAGAATAAGCCGTGGCAGAGACCTGGGATACGATCTTGAAATTTCGCTGGAAGAGGCAGCCAAAGGAGCTGAAAAAGAGATTTATGTCCCCCGCACCGAGAAATGCGACGTATGCAATGGAACAGGAGCGACCCCGGGCACATCGGCGATAAATTGCCCAAAGTGCAAGGGTTCTGGGAAAATTCAAAACGTGAACAGGAGCGGCTTCGGAATGTTTGTTCGCGTTACCCCATGCCCAACATGCGGTGGAAAGGGCCAGATAATAGAGTCGCCATGCAGAAACTGCAGAGGTAGCGGTTTAGTGAAAAAGAACCGAAGAATCACAGTTAAAGTGCCTCCGGGAATGGATGACGGTTACCAGTTGAGACTTGAAGGACAAGGCGAAGCGTCAGCAAGTCGAGGAACACCGGGCGATCTGTACGTTCTGATTCACATGACACCGCATCCCTACTTCAAAAGAGACGGAGACAATCTGCTTTACAGAATGCCAATAGGCTTTCCACAAGCAGCATTAGGAACAGAGGTTTCTGTACCAACGCTTGATGGAAGCGCAACTCTCAAAATTCGCCCAGGAACCCAGCCTGGAGAAACCATCAGACTCAAAGGCAAAGGCATGCCCAGACTCAGAGGATACGGCAAGGGCGATTTGTTAGTGCGCGTTGATTTATCTGTTCCAGAGAAATTGACACAGAAACAGAAAGCCCT
>CAZHWL010000101.1:0-3993 GCA_964536035.1 uncultured Candidatus Bathyarchaeia archaeon
CTGAGCTTAAGCTTATTTAGTACGTCAAACCTTGTAGCATTAAATATTCAACAGCAGTCAAAGTGATTAAGAATGACTGGAAAAGTAGTTGTGCTGATGGGCTCTGAACGCGATTTAGATTTTTGCAAGGAAATCGCCAAATGCTTGAAAGCTTTCGGTTTGGAATACGTGTTCCGGGTGGCTTCAGCTCATAAAACTCCGGAGAAAGTTCTTGAAATTCTGAAAGAGTATGAGAAAGAAAGAGTTGTCTATGTTACAGTGGCTGGACGAAGTAACGCTCTGAGCGCCTTCGTGGATGGAAACACGGCTAAGCCGGTCATTGCTTGTCCACCGTACAGCGAAAAGTTTGGCGGCGCAGACGTGTTTTCTTCGCTTCGCGTGCCCAGCGGAATAGGTCTAGTTGTCACAGTTGAGCCCGAAACTGCTGCAATTGCTGCTGCGAAAATTCTGGCTGTTGAAGACAAAATGTTGGAGAAGCAGATCAGACAGTTTCAGCTGTCGAAGCAGAAGGATATTGAGAAAGCAGACGAATCTGTTAAGAAGCTGAAGTAACCCGGCGTGAGTGCTGACTTATGGGCAGTGTCAAGGATCTTGAGATAATCAAGAAGCCTACAGCAGAGAGGATGGGCGTTGGACGCTTCGTTTTCTCTGATCGTTACTCGGTTTTTGACTGGGGCG
Source organism: uncultured Candidatus Bathyarchaeia archaeon (assembly GCA_964536035.1). GTDB lineage: Archaea > Thermoproteota > Bathyarchaeia > Bathyarchaeales > Bathycorpusculaceae > JBGPAV01. The sequence goes on from CAZHWL010000101.1 coordinate 679, forward strand.
AGATGCCGGATCTGATTGATGGGAAAGGCGTAGCCTTGTGCATGATGGGCGCCTACTGTTTTGAAAGGTTGGAAGAGAAGAGCATCAAAACCCATTATCGCGGCCTCGTAAATGATGAAGGAAAGGTTGTCAGGTTTAGCGAACTTGAAAAACCCTCGAATGTTATGGAAGTCAGCTTGGTAAACGTGTATAGGCCCAAAACTGTTGTGCGCGAAGGCAAGCTCGTTTATGACTACGGCGTGTACACGTCGAAGCTGAGGAATTGTCTGATACCGCTTGAGATTATCTACCGTAACGGTTTGCCTGAGGGCTCATCCGTTTTCAAACGTTTAGAACAAGGCTCAGTCACGTTCAAAGACTTCGGTTTGGATCGTTATCCGAAGCCGGGAGAGAAGCTCAGGCAGCCGATTTTTGATGTGAGCACCAAGCTGGAAGATAAAGATAGATACGTTACGTGGGAAGAGGCTAAAGGATTAGCTGACTTGACATACGGTGAAGTTGTGGAAATCAGGGATATGCTCCATAAAGTGGACATGATAATCACGGAGCTGGCAGCAGGAGCAGGGTTAGTGAATGAAGATGGCAAGATAGAATTGGCCTTTGATCCGTCTAGGAAGCTTATGGTTGTTGATGTTGTGGGCACGCTGGACGAATGCAGATTCACATATAACGGATTCCACGTCAGCAAAGAGATAGCTAGACAGTTTTACAAGCAGACGGAATGGTACAGAGATTTGGAAGAAGCAAAGAAAAAAGCCGAAAAGGAAGGAACAGGAGAATGGAAGAAACTGTGCAGAACTCAGCCGCCAAAACTAGATCCGAAACTGAAAACCGTGATAAGCCAAATGTACAAGGCGGCCACAAACGAGATAACAAAAGCCAGACTGTTCGAAGTGCCAAAACTTGCAGAAATAATCAAAGAATGTAAAGCAAGTAGCTAACCACTCGCATCTGCTCAGTTTGCAGCATTGATTTTGAAAAATTTAATTAGTGTCTTGAACCTTCATGCAATCTGACGCTGTGTGAACACATGAAAACAGAGAAGCTTCTTTCAAATTACGCACTTCGCAAGATCAGAATCGGTGTCTTGGGTTCTCACTCCGCTCTTGAAATAGCTCATGGCGCCAAACAAGAGGGCTTTGAAACCGTCGTCGTGTGCCAGAAGAGCAGAGAAAAAACCTATGCGAAGTATTACAGGAACCTGTTTGACCACGTCATATTGCTTGACAAGTTTGCTGACATAATCAAAGACGAGAACATCCAGCAACTAAGAAAGCTGAACACGGTCTTCGTTCCCAACCGCTCATTCTCCGTCTACGTTGGCTACGACAACATTGAAGAAAAGTTCACCGTGCCCATAATGGGCAATCGCTACATGCTCAAGACTGAAGAACGTAATACTCCAAGAAACCAGTATTACCTTCTACAAAAAGCAAAAATCCCGACACCTAAGACCTTCAAGTCACCTGAAGACATTGACCGCTTAGTAATTGTGAAAGTTCCAGAGAAGGAAAGGAAAATTGAACGCGCCTTCTTCTACGCTTCCACACCGGAAGAGTACAAGGAGCAGGCAGGGAAACGAGTCAGAAAAGGCATAATCACCCAAGAAAGCCTCAAACAAGCAGTCATTGAGGAATACGTGCTAGGCGCAAAATTCAACGCGAACCTCTTCTGGTCTCCGTTAACAGATGAAATCGACCTCTTAGGCTTTGACAAACGCATACAAACCGACTTAGACGGCGTCCTAGATCTGCCAGCCAATGAACAGCAGGAGCTGAACGTGCCGACGCAGAACATCGAAATAGGACACATGGGCGTAACCATGCGCGAAAGCCAAATAGAAAAAATCTTCGAGACAGCCGAACGCTTCGTAGACACGTGCAAGAAAGAATACCCGCCGGGAATAATCGGCCTATTCGCGCTACAAGGAGCAATAACCAAGAACTTGGACTTTTACGTGTTCGACGTGAGCATGCGGTCACCAGGCTGCCCATGCGTCGAGCCAACCTCACCATACATGAAATACAAGTACGGCATGGAAGTTGGCCCTGGAAGACGAGTGGCCATGGAAATAAAACAAGCCGTCAAACAAAACCGACTGGAGAGAATAGTTACATGATAACACAGAAGCAGATCACAAAAATCCTAGAAGAATACGACAGAGACAAGCTTGCCATAGGCACGTTGGGCTCACATTCGGCGCTAAACATCTTCAAAGGAGCAAAGGAACTAGGCTTCCGAACAGTTTGCGTCTGCAAACCCGCAGACACAATACTGTACAAGAAATTCCCTCTCGCTGATGAGATCATAACAGTGAAAGATTTCACCGAACTCCTAAATCCAACCTTGCAGGAAAAACTTCGCAAACTCAACACTGTCTTGATTCCGCATGGCTCTTTCACCGCTTACCTGAGCACCGAACAGTTGACTGATAGCCTCTGCGTGCCCATGTTTGGAAACAGAATGCTCCTCCACTGGGAAGCAGGACGCGAAAGACAGAAACAGTGGCTGCAAAAGGCAGGGCTCAAACTACCACGTACATACGAAAAGCCAGAAGACATCAAAGGCCTAGTCATAGCCAAGCTTCCAGGAGCCAAAGGCGGAAGAGGCTACTTCCTCACGCAATCTGCCGAAGATTTTCACAAGAAAACAGACGAAATGACCAAACGCGGACTCCTAACGAAGAAAGATGTTGGCGAGATACACCTGCAAGAATATATTTTGGGTGTGAACGTGTACCCGCATTACTTCAGCTCCGTAATTCATGATGAAGTCGAGTTTCTGGGCGTGGACAGACGTTACGAATCCGCCGTAGACGCCATCGGACGCATACCAGCAAATGAGCAACTCGAAATCAACGTAAGCCCCACGTACACCATAGTCGGCAACATCCCCATCACCTTGCGCGAATCGCTTCTGCCGCCACTCATCAGGATGGGAGACAACGTGCAGAAAACCGCTAAAGCACTGGCTCCGCCGGGTATAATCGGACCTTACTGTCTAGAGACAATAATCACAGATAACTTGGAAATCTACGCCTTCGAAATCAGCGCCCGCATCGTGGCAGGCACGAACGTGGGCATAGGCACCTCGCCATACGCTTACCTCAAGTACGGAGAAAACATGTACATCGGAAAGCGCATAGCCCTAGAAATCAAAGAAGCCCAACAACAAGACAGGCTCTCAGAGATCTTCGTGTAGCGGCGGATACACTTCTGCTCTAGAAAATTCCTCTATCAGTTTTTTCCATATGAGAATATAAGACGACATTCGCTCACGTCTTCTCAAGGAGAGAGGAGACTTGGCAGAGGAAAC
>CAZHWL010000102.1:0-3990 GCA_964536035.1 uncultured Candidatus Bathyarchaeia archaeon
CGAGAACTGAAGCTATAGCCACACGTTGCTGTTGGCCACCAGAAAGCTCATGAGGCGCCCTTTCCCTCAACTCGTATATCCCAGTAAGCTTCATGGCGTCGTTCACCTTTCTGCGCATCTCTTCTCTAGATATGCCCAAGTTTTCGAGTCCGAAAGCTACATCTTTCTCAACAGAAAGGGCAAAAAGCTGATTCTCAGGGTTTTGGAAGACAAGGCCAACGTGTCTTGCGAGTTCATGGATTTCATGCTCAACAACGTTCAATCCTGTGACAGTTATGTCGCCTGTAAGTTCTCCCTGATAGAAGTGTGGAATGAGTCCATTGAAGCATCTGCAAAGAGTTGTTTTTCCACAGCCGCTTGGACCTGTTATGAGGGTGAATTCCCCTTTCTCTATTTTTATGGAGACATCTATGATTGACGGTTTGGTGGCGTTCTGGTATGCATACGTGACGTTTTTTGTTTCTATAACTGCCATGCCTTGGTTGCCTGCCAGAATATCTAAGCGGTTTACTCGCCTCATTTAAGAGTAGCTACTTATTATTGTTTAACCAGTTTTTCCTTGAGAAGCAACAAACAACGCTTAAGCGCTGTTTCAACATCGCCAGCACCGTTGGCACCTGCAGCTGTGGCGTGTCCACCGCCCATGCCGTGAATAAACTCGCCCAAAGGTTTCGCAATATCTTTGCCTAAGTGCACGTCTGTTTGTTTGTGAAATTCGCGTGTGGCGCGCAGACTGACTTCTGTTGTCTCGTTCTTTTGTCCAGCCAATGCAGCCACATCTGCACCCAAGTCAATCAGGGCTCGAGCTGCTGATGCCTGATATGCGCTGACATGTGAGAGTGCAACTATCCATTTATCAATCTTGAAGAGCTTGGCCCTCCTGGAGGCTTTGAGCCTTGCCACTCTTTCAGAAAAATCCATAGGCAATGAGAGTAGCGGAAGCGTTTCTTGCACGTTCACGCCTGAATCTATCAGTTCAGCAACGTTTTTCATGGTGTTCGAGTTAGCCAACACGAAGTGTCGCGTGTCAAAGGCTGTGCCCAGAAACAGAGCCTTTGCCTCGTTTTGAGCCGGCTTGAGGTTTGCCTGCTTATAGAAACTGTATACGATTTCACATGTTGAGGAAGCTTCTTCGTTGGTTATGCAGAGTGTGGCAAGCTGCAAAGTCTCAGGATGGGCTGCATGGTGATCGATTACTATGATAGGTGCTTTGCCTGTTCTAACCTTTTCAGCCAAACCATCCAACTGCTGGATCGTGTTTGTGTCAAGAAGAATTATGGCGTTCGCGTTTTCCGTGTTAGGCTGTTCTTTCACGTCTATCGTCAGGTATTGGAGTAGGTGCTTTGAAAGTCTGCTTATTCCATGGGCTGCTCCTATCTCAACTTCAATGTTAGGTCTTGTTTGCTTCAATAAGCTGCTGAAAGCATAAGCAGAGCAGATTGCGTCTGGGTCAGCGTTATGATGGCACAATAGTACGACTAGTCTGGCACCTAACGTGTCAAGGATTCTGGTTATTTCTGTGAATGACACGCTAGTTCCCTCAGATATTTTTCAGCTGAACTGAAGGCTTCCCTCATGGCTTCATCTGCAAGTTTCTGTGCCAAGTTTCCCATTGATGGAGACAGATCGATATCTACATCAACAGTCAAGATGACGGGTTTTGTGCCTTCTAACTCAACACTTATGTTCAGTGCTTCTATATTCTTTTTGGAAATCTGCGAATATACGTATTTCTTCGCTGCCTCTTCAGCGATAACGCATAGCTGTTCAGTTTGTTCGCTGGTCAACTCTGGAATACCTATATGTTCCAACAAGTTTTCTCCTAAAACCACAACTAGGGTTGTGTCGTAGGCGACACTGGGCTAAGGTCTTGCTGAAGTTTTGTTTGCAGTTCTTTCAGTTGGCTACGCACACGTTCTTCTTGTTTTCCCAGAATTGTGACTCGCGTGTTGAGCAAGTCTTTTCTTTCAGCAAGTTCCGTTATTATCTTGGTCTTTTCTGCCTTTATCATAAGCGAGCCAGTCGCTTTGTATATGACCGCGTCGTCCGTCAGCTTTTCAACTTCGGTTGAAGCTTGATTGGTCTCTGAAAGCTCAAGCTCCACTTGTTGTTTCTGCGCCATTATTGATTGGAGAGTCTGCTGAAGCTGTTGTAAACGTAACAACCGTTCTTGAACCTGAGGCGGAAGCCCTGAAACTTCATTACTCACGTTTATCCTTCCCGTTCTGCACAGCAATAAGCCAAGTCCCTAATAAAGCATTTTCTAACAACTCTGAACATTCAGACAGACGATATTTCAGTATTAGACCATGCAACACCCCTCCAAAGAAACTCAAAGCACTACTTGAATATCACGCAAACTTGACCTAGTCAACATTGGTATCCGTTAGGAAGGTTTAAATAAAATCTGGGTTATTTCGTAGTTAGCTTAAATAACATTCGGAAGTCGACAAATGTCAGAAGAATTCCGGCACATACTGCGAATAATAGATGCTGACGTAGATGGCACGTTGAAATCCGTTTACGCGTTGGCAAAGGTAAAAGGAGTAAGTCTAAACCTTGCAACAGCTATCCTGAGAAAAGCTGAAGTAAACCCTGATAAAAGGGCAGGCTTCTTGACAGAAACTGAAGTTGAAAAGATTGAAGAAATAGTCCAGGACCCAACAAAACATGGGTTGCCATCCTGGTTTTTTAATCGAAGAAAGAACTTGGAATCTGGTAAAGATGCGCACCTCATTAGCGCCGATCTTGTTCTTAGGACAAAGATGGATATTGATGAAATGAAGAACATAAAATCTTGGCGAGGATATCGTCACGCTTATGGATTAAAAGTCCGAGGACAAAGGACAAAGACCACTGGAAGAGCTGGAAAAGCGCTCGGGGTCAAAAAGAAAGATCTAGTCGCAAAGCAAGCTGCAGCGAAGAGTGAGTAGTTATGGGTGATCCGAAAAAACAGAGGAAGAAGTATAATACTCCAAAGTTTCCGTGGCGTACTGACATCTTGCAGGCAGAACTCAAGCTTTTAGGTCAATATGGCCTCAGAAACAAACATGAATTGTGGCGGCACGAAACTTCCCTTTCCAACTTTAGAGGTATTGCACGTTCTCTTATTGGCAGATCTGCTGAAGAACGAAAACGAATGGAAGACGAGCTGCTGAGGCGATTAAAGAAAATCGGGATTTTAGATGAAACAGCAGTCTTAGATGACGTGCTAGACTTGGCTATAGAGGATCTTTTGGAGCGTAGACTGCAGACAATCGTTTTCCGCAAAGGTTTCGGAAAGACAATTCAACAATGTCGTCAGCTCATAACCCATGGACACATTGCAATCGGCGATAGACGAGTCACGATTCCAAGCTACATTGTAGCAAAAGAGGAAGAACCTAAAATAACATATACACCCAAAAGCCCCATTGCAAACCCAAGCCATCCGCTACGCCAGACAATATCCGTTGCCCCAACAACTGAGACAGGACCAAGCAAAGAAGAAAGGGAGAAAAAGCAATGAGTAGCAGTAAGAGGAACGAGAAGTGGGCAGTAGTTCACATTTTCAGTTCATACAATAACACTTTGATTCACATAACGGATATTTCAGGTGCCGAAACCATAGCTCGGACATCAGGCGGAATGTTCGTTAAAGCTGACCGACTAGAATCGTCACCTTATGCTGCAATGCGGGCAGCTAGTGCCGCAGCTGATGTAGCAAAGGATAAGGGAATAACTGCCATTCACATCAAGGTGCGAGCTCCAGGCGGCTCAGGACCGAGAACACCTGGTCCTGGTGCCCAAGCAGCCATTAGGGCCTTGGCAAGGGCAGGCTTCAGGATAGAACGCATCGAGGAAATAACACCTGTGCCACATGATGGAACACGCAGACCAGGTGGCAGAAGAGGAAGAAGAGTCTAATCAACTCACATCGTTCTTCTGGCAATAGAAAAATTGAAATAATGCACCAAGATTCTATTGAACGGCACAGCAGATATCATAGGC
>CAZHWL010000103.1:0-3955 GCA_964536035.1 uncultured Candidatus Bathyarchaeia archaeon
TATTACGATATAAGCATTATCTCAAATTCCGGGGTCAAAACGTTAATCTAAAACTGCTGGAGTACATCCTTTTTTTCCATGATATAGCCGCAATAGTGACATTTCAGCTGCAAAGGTTCTTCGCTATCAACATAAAACTTGGACCGCACCGGCTCATTGCTGTTGCTTATACAAGCAGGATTAGCACACTTCACGATGCTCTCAATGATCTCAGGCAGTTTTACCTCTTGCTTCTTTACAACCTTGTAGCCACGAATAATGTTGATCGTTGCGTGAGGAGCCAGTAACGCAATCTTGTGAACCTCCTGAGGTTTCAGCTCGCGTCCCTCAATTTTGACAATGTCCTTAGCCTTGAAACGCTTGCTGGGGACATTCATGGCAATCGTAATTGTGCCATTCTCTCTTCCAGTTATCCCCAAGAGCCGAACAACATCTAAGGCGTGTCCGCCGGTAATGTGATCAATAACTGTTCCGTCCTTGATTTTGGAAACATACAATTCTGTCTCACTCATGTCAGCAGTCTCCTCGAAAGAGGCTATATTCCGCATGTAGAATAAAAGGTTTAAAACTTGCATTGTCTTGAACCAGCGCACTTGATAAAAAGTTATTTAGGACTTGCCCCGAGTTGTTGCTTTGGGTGTGAGTTTGGAGTTCGAAGACCGAGATATAATATCAATCAAAGACTTCTCAAGAGAAGAAATCAATTACATCTTTAAAATTGCCAAATCAATGGAGCCGTTTGCTGCAAAAGGCTCGGACATGCTTAAAGGAAAAATTCTTGCTACACTGTTTTTCGAGCCCAGCACGCGTACACGTTTAAGCTTCGAGTCAGCCATGCACAGACTGGGCGGTTCAACAATAGGCTTCGCAGAAGCCGAAATTGCGTCAGTCAAAAAAGGCGAAAATCTGGCAGATACGATTCGAACGGTTGACAACTATGCTGATGTAATTGCTCTCAGGCATCCTCTTGAAGGTGCAGCTAGGCTTGCTGCAGAATTTTCGAAAGTGCCAATCCTGAATGGAGGTAGTGGAGCAGAAGAACATCCGACACAGGCTCTGCTAGACGTGTACACTATGAATAAAGAGAAAGGCAAAATCGACGGACTGAAAATCGCCTTCGTCGGAGATCTACGTTACGGCAGAACCGTTCACTCCTTGGCCTACGCACTTTCTCTGTACAACGTGGAGCTTTATCTCGTTTCACCTGAGTCTCTTAAAATGCGACGAGAAGTCCTCCAAGCCATAAAAGAACGCATACAAGTCATTGAAAGAACAAATCTTGAAAAAATAATCCCACTTGTGGACGTGCTTTACGTTACGAGAATACAAAAAGAACGTTTTCCAGATCCAGCAGAATACGCGAAAGTCAAAGGATCATTCAAGCTAGATCTGCAAGCGTTGACTGAAGCTAAGAAGGACTTGACGATTCTGCATCCGCTTCCTAGAGTCGACGAGATAGCTCCTGAAGTGGACAACACGCCGTATGCTCGCTACTTCCAGCAGGTCCGAAACGGAATAGTTGTGAGAATGGCACTGTTGGCTCTAATATTGGGCGCAGTCAAATAGGTTGCTCGTTTAAGCTTCTTTCACTGCAGAACGATCGCAGACTCTTAATGTACCGACTGCCCCGCAAACTGGACACTTATGCAGGACACCAAACCAGCTTCTCTTGCACTTAGCGCAAAAAGTGAATTTGCGATCATATGTGAAGAACTCGATTTTGCCCTGTTCAAAAATTTGCTGTGACAACGAAGCTAGGCTGTCTGGCGTGTACTCATCAGATCCAAGCTCAACCATGCAAAGGCTTCCGCCAGCACGCAATCTATCCAGCTTCTGCTCGGCTGCAAGAAGCTCCACCGGAATCTGACCATTCTTAACAAGCAATCCGCTTACACTAGTGTAGAACGGTTTTTCTCTAGTACCCATGTGTTTAACTTTGCCCAAGCCAAATCTGTCAATGTCAAGCTGCGCCAGTCTCTTAGGCGCCTCGTTGCTTGATAGGAGAGCGGGAAGCAGTCTTTTTCCGCGTTTTCGACCAGCTCTGTGAAGGAAGTCAAAGCTGCATGCAATGATCTCATCTAGAAATTGTGAAGCTTTTTCGTCTTGGTAAGCATTTTTTCCCGAGAAAGCCTCCACTGCTTCTTTTACTCCGATTAGGCTTATCAATCTCGAAGAAGTGTCCAAGCTGTAATATCGATCGCCTTCACAGTTTTGTTCAAGGAAGGGCAGCAGATCCTCATCTTTTTTCAGGGCAACATATTTGATGTCTAAAGCGCGTGCCGCTAACTCAAGTCGCTCTCTCAGGAGATCGAGAAATTTTGCTTTATCATTTGCACATTCATACACGATTCTGGGAAGATTGACTGCAACTGTACCTAAGCAGCCTGTGCGCAGGGTATCAGTTTCCCAGTCACCGTTCAGATCTGTGTCGAATCTGCATCCTGACCCCGAGTAGACTGCTTGGCTTTGGCCTTCTCGCCGCAAATAAGCAAAGTATACGAGACCTTTCTCTGATGCTAGACGATGCGCTTTGAGGAACAACGCTTTCGCTCTTTCATCTGAAAAGATCTCTGAACGAACTGCAACTATCACCTTCGGACTGAAGAGCGGCACAGTTGAGCTTTCTTCAGATAAGATATCCAAAATTGTTGATGCAAGTTGCTGAGTTTCTTGCTGAAAATCCTCATATTTGCCACATGGCTTTCCAAACGGTCCTGTGGCTGACCTGTTGTCTATGAACTTTGGAGCGGTCAACTCTAGGGATATGGATGCGTTCGAAAGCTGGCCAAGGCTTAGGATGAAAGAGCGCAGAGTCTCCTTGATTCTAGTTTGGTCTGCTTCTTTTGTGAATGGAGCGAGGAACAGGTTAAAGTATGGAAGTGTCTGTGTCCCACTAACTTCTCTAGCTGAATGTAGGATAACGTTGAGAACAGTAAACAGGGCGGATTCCATATTCTGTGGAGGCGAGTGAGATCGGAGAACGCTCAGTTTTTCCGTGCTCAACCCGTTCTGGAAGAAGAATCTCAAGTCGTGTACTACTTCGCTTGGCTTGAGAATCCATGAATCTAACCCGTCTATGTGTATTGCGCCTGAAAGGTGAGCGTCAGCTATGTCTCTTGGGAAGACATTGAGAAGCGTATATTCATTGAGAACTGCTTCTCCTGCAGCTTCGCGAATAGAACTGGGGTCTTGAAGGTTTTTGCTCTTGCTCTCTATGAGCATGGAAACTTCGTACACGGGGAGACCTAGTCGTGTAAGTTTGTGGCGATATTCTTCCAAGCCTTTCTCAACTAGTATCGCGTTGACCATTTCCCTGACCAATGGAGCAGTAAGATACTTCGTCTTTGATTTAATTAGGCGGCTCTCTGCTTCTTTGGACACTTTCTGCGCCAGATCTGCAGGCATCTTAGCCTCATGTATGAGTGAATTGGCGATACGGTTGACGTCAAACTCTTCCAGCGCAAGTCGAGAAGCCCGGACAAGCATGCCCTTAGGCTTCGAAGCCCTCTTCTCAACCCTGTCAGCGACTTCAATGACCATTTTGCCCAATTCAGTCAACAAATACTTTCTTGTCTCAACATCCGCTTCAACCAAATCCGCCTTAAGCAGAAACTTCAAATGATAAGCAAAGCGCCCCGCATCTCTACTCGGATTCATCTTAAGCGAACCCATCAACTCAGTGTAAGAAAGAGACCCACGATCAAAAAGCAAATTCAGAATCTGCAACCTCAAAGCCGAAGAAACAGCCTTAAGCACTTTAACCCCACGCAGCCTTTGCGGAACAGACAAACCTACACAAGCCTCCTCCAGCCGTTAAGAGGGTATTCAGTAATGCACAGACAAGGGTTTAAAGGTTAAGGAAAACTTATCTTCACGACACCAGTAGAGGATAACATACCAAAAAAGGGGCTGTCGGCTAGCTTGGTCTAGGCTTGTAGCCTCGGGCGCTATAGAC
>CAZHWL010000104.1:0-1545 GCA_964536035.1 uncultured Candidatus Bathyarchaeia archaeon
CGTTTGATGGAAAAAAATTCTTCCTCAGAGCTTCTGTCGAATATTCAAACCCACAGTTGACAGTAGAAGAGGTTCAAGGGATAATAGCAGCCCGCTTGCTTGAAGGCTGCGGCAACTACTTCCAGCAATACGGGTTACACACGTTCGAAACAAAGGACATTGACGCAATATGCGAGATTTTGAAGAAGCCACCGCAAGGGAATATCGTACCATTTCTTCTAAACACAGACGACATTGAACCTGACAGATACTCAATGAACCCGCTCAAAGAATCAATAACAAACAGCGGACAAAGCGCCTTCCCATGCGCCGCCGTCAAAACAGACAACCTTGAGATAGATCAGAAATTTGCACAAAAATACGAAGGCTCACTGATATGCATAGGGGAGATCGAGCTTATAGCGCGACACCTGAAAAGATGTAGCAGCTACATGGATATGGTGGACGCGGTTAAGTACGAGCAATTGGAGAGTTTTTCAAAATCCTTCGGAATCGATCTGAAAATTCCTTCAATAAGAATGCCACTGTCAATGCTTGAGAAAGAAAACTCTGACGGTCTGCTGCATCACATTATCAGAGAAGCGCACAACGATTACCAATCGATTGAGCGTGTCTACAATTGCATGGGAAGAAGTATGAAAAACCTGACAACGCTTCTGACTGTTCCTCATTCACAGAAAGGCTACGCGTCAAAACGCGCGGCCAGAGGAAGAATCTACTTTGATGAGACAAAACTCAAAAACGTCAAGGTGGATTACAAAACGACGCTTCTATATCCAAACGCGATTGACCCCGCTGACGTGAGCGTTGCAAGAGCAGACGACAGCTTCACAGTTGAAGCAGACAAACTCACGAACTACGATTACAAACAAACACCTTCATCACCACAATTTTTCCTATACTCGCTAGCCTCTCCTGAAGATGCAGTGCTGTGGCATGGAATCGGCGCATTCGGCGCATCAGAATTGCTGAAAAGCTACACCACAACCCGCTTAGCCTGTGCCCGAAATTCACTTATAAAAAACCTCCACGAAAAATACGGCATTACAGTGAGAACGCCATTACAGTTTAACCTCGTTCCTAAGCACATGTGGTTCCACCCGACACACCGCAACATAGACGCCAGCATAGGATGCGTAAGCGACCTCAAATTCCTAGCAGACATCGGCATGAAAATGGAGTGCCTATCAACCGATCAGTACATACGAAAATAAACCCGCGAACACGAAAGCTTCAAGAACTAAAACTTCGAATATTTCTGAGGCAACGTTTTTAGGAGACAAGCTGTAAAATCTTGTCTTCGTGTTGAGCATGTACTTTAAACAAGTAAAACAGCAAGGCGACAACTTCTCCTACATCATTGCAGATGAAAACAGCAAAGAAGCGGCAATCGTTGACCCAAGCTTCAACGGTAAAACCCTGACTAAACTGGTGAAGGATCAGAACTTCACGGTCAAATATGTCATCGACACCCATGAACACGGCGACCATACTGCTGATAATCAAACCGTCAAATCAAATTTTGGAGCGAAAATTGTTGCGCAC
>CAZHWL010000104.1:1645-3926 GCA_964536035.1 uncultured Candidatus Bathyarchaeia archaeon
GGCATCGAGAGAAAAACAAACTACATACTTCAACCGCGTAGCATTGAAGAGTTTCTAGACTTCATGAGCATGCCTTAGATCAGGTCAAATTGTGAGAAGGCTATTCAGAGAACCTTTTTCAGAACTCGCAAAGCATTCAAAGTTATCCACTTGCTCGGTTTGCCCTTTCGCTCAACATTAACCAGAAAGCGGCCATTGAAGGTGTCCTCGAGAAGCCACTTACCTTCATCATTCTGTTTCGAAACCACAAGATCTATGGCTTCCTGCATGCGTTCATCTTTGACGCCGAGTTTTGTCAGTATTTGAAGAATTTCCAACACGTCTGTTTGCCACATTTTGGGAAAGCTAAAACGCAGCCAGCTAGGTTTGGAAACTTTGCTTAGGTCGTGACTCCTCTTGTAAATATGATGAGCCAGAACATACTCTATGCCTCTGTCAATCACATTCTTCAGATCGCTAGATCTTTTCTCAACTGGAATCTCGGCCAGAGCCTTCAATGCCTTGATTACGCCCATATGGCAGCTGTGTTTTCCCCAGCAACTCGCATATCTGTCATAAGGCCAGCCTTTGACTCGTTCTGCAAGTCCATCATCAAATCGCTGATACCTTACTATCCACTCAATTGCATGCTGAACTCTCTCATCCCTCAGGAGGCCAAGTTTGATCAAACTGTAAACCATGTTACCCGTTAAGCATGGAATAACCGCACCACGTCCGCCTTTTTCGTCTGTTCCAAGATAGGAAAAGGCGCCGCTCTCACGGTGCTGGGAATTTCTAAGTATGAACTCACAGGCCTTTCTAACGCGCTCATCTCTTCCATCTGCTCCAAGTTCTGCAAGGATTATGAGCGTCCAAACGGTTCCCTTGTATTTGGATCGAACATAGAAATCTGATGGAACGCCCCAGTATCCGCCATTTTTTTGCTTATTCAAAATCTGCGGTACGATTCCAGTTTCCATAATCTGCTGTTTTGCTCTCACTACTTCAGCAGCGCTTTCGGAGCGATTCAGAAGATCAGTTAGGGTGAAGTATCGTACAGAGGGATTGTCTTCCTCCAAAAGCCAATCTGTCGGATCTGCCTTTAGTATACGCTTCCAATCTTTCAAGATACTTTTCTCCTATTGCTTCATGTCTTAGCTTCAATCCTAGCTAAATATTCTTAAGCTAAAACTGCTTTAATTTTTGACGGTTTAAAACTGCAAAGGTGAATTAAAATGCCGAGAGTCATTCATTTCGAGATAAACGCAGACAACCCTGAAAAAGCGGTAAAATTCTATGAAAAGGTTTTTGGTTGGAAAATCAGCAAATGGAAAGGACCTGTAGATTATTGGACTATTTTGACAGGCGAGAAAGATCAGCCAGGTATTGATGGCGCAATAATGAAGCGCATGGACAAAGGAACAACATTTCTGTTCGTAGATGTCCCTTCTGTCGACGAGTTTCTGAAGAAGATCGTCAAAGCTGGAGGAAAAATCGTGACTGAGAAAACTGCCATTCCAGGCGTTGGCTACTCAGCCTATGTCAAGGATACGGAAGGAAACATCTTCGGGCTCTTCCAAGGAGACCCGAAGGCAAAAATGGGATAGTGCAGTTCATGGAGAAAGTTGTCGCTTGTTGCGGATTGATCTGTTCAGATTGCACAGCCTTCATAGCCACACATGAGAATAGCAATGTCAAGAGAATGGAAGTGGCTGCAACTTGGACAAAGGAGTATGGGCGCACTTTCAAGCCTGAGGAGATAAACTGCGATGGCTGCGTGAAAGATGGGAAGCATTTTGGTTACTGCAACATCTGCGAGATCAGAAAATGTGGAATAAACAAAGGCGTGGCAAACTGCGCTTACTGCGCGGATTACGGCTGTGAAAAAATCGCTCATTTCTTCACGGTAGCACCGAAGGCGAAAGAAACGCTGGAGCAGATAAGACAAGAGACGCATAGGTAAACTCGTGCAAACATTCTGCGATAGACTATAGCTTAATATCTAAGCAAGTGCACTTACTGTTGAGAAGTAGAATTTCCGTAGAGATTATGGGCAAAAGAGCTTCCGCTACTTTTTGTCGCTGTCTTTATCATTCTACTGAAAATAATGAGGTGAAAACTATGACAATGGGAAACAGGCAGCTTAACAATCCGAAGCAACCATGGATTGGAAGAGCTGACGCTATGCACCCAACAGGAAATAAATATTCTTCTGAACTTAGAAGCTGGGTGCAGCACGTGATAATGGAAGCTGAAAGGAACAACAACCCGACGAAAGTCGATCAGTTCTTGAAGCTTTTGA
>CAZHWL010000105.1:0-2311 GCA_964536035.1 uncultured Candidatus Bathyarchaeia archaeon
TACCGCTGGAAGACTATGCAGGGCTTTTATGTGCCTTTCTGGGCCGGTTGGGATTGTCAGGGCTTGCCTGTTGAGCTTGAAGTTGAAAAACTGTTAGGCGTCAAGAACAAGCGGGAGCTTCTTGAAAGAGTAGGCGAAGAACGCTTCATACAGGAATGCAAGAAAGCCATAGTGAAGTATCATCGCGAATGGGTCAAGCTGGACAGCTTAATAGGCGTCTTCATGAACCACGACAAAGCCTACTGGACCTATTATGACAGCTACATTGAACGCGAATGGCAATACCTCAAACGCGCTTGGGATCAGGACTTGCTGGAAGAGGGACACTACGTTGTTGCTTACTGTCCAGGCTGCCAAACCAGTCTCAGCAGCGCCGAAGTAGGCTACGAAGACTCCTACAAGATCGTGGAAGATCCGAGTCTCTACTTCAAATTCAAACTGTCCGGAACAGAGGATGAGTATTTCCTTGTTTGGACGACTATGCCCTTCACGCTTGTCACAGACACGATGCTTGCTGTTCACCCAGAAGCGGAGTACGTTAAAGTCAAAGTGGGCAAAGAAAAATGGGTAATGGTCAAACAGCGCGTCGAGCCACTCATGCAAGAACTCAAAATAGAAAACTACGAAGTACTGGAAACCTTTTCCGGAAGCAGCCTAGAAGGAACAAAGTACGAGTTCCCATTCAAAGACCTTGTTCCGAAACAGGCGGAGCTTGAAAGCAAGCATAAACTCGTGCACAAAGTCGTCCTTGAAGACTTCGTAGACGTGAACACCGCAACCGGCGTTGTACATCAGTCGCCTGGCAACGGTGAAGAAGACTTCTTCGCAGCACAAAAACGCGGCGTCCCAATATTCGCTCCATTCGATGATGAAGTAAAATTCACAGATGATGCTGGCTCCTTCAAAGGATTATTCGCAAGAGACGCAGACCAGAAAGTTGTGGAAGAACTCCGCAGCAGAGGCCTGCTTGTTGATGTCAAAACGGTGAAGCATGAGTATCCTACTTGTTGGCGTTCACATCATAAGCTGGTGTGGCTGGCGAGAAAAGAGTACTTCCTCAGAACAGACAAGATAAACGCGAAAGTTCTGGAAGCATCAGAGAAAGTGAAGTATTACTACGACAGCTCCAAAAACCGTTTCCTAGGTTTTCTGAAAGAAGGCAAACCTTGGTGCATATCGCGAGAACGCGTTTGGGGTGCCCCATTGCCCATATGGAAATGCGAAAAATGCGGGGCAAAAACGCTCGTGGCAAGCAAGAAAGAGCTTGTCCAGAAAGCCCTAGAAAAACCGCCAGCAGATTTCGAGCTTCACAAACCGTGGGTTGACCGCATAAAGTTGAAGTGCGAGAAATGCGGCGGCCTGATGCACAGAGAAGACTTTGTGCTTGACACTTGGCACAACAGCGGAGCGTCACCCTACGCAAGATACACGGATCAGGAATTTGAGAAATACGTGCCCGTTGACTTCCTGACAGAAGGAATTGACCAGACCCGCGGGTGGGCAAACTCGCTGCTGCTGGAATACGTTATATTGACCGGAAAACCTGAATCTCCGTACAAGGCTTTCCTGTTCCAAGGCTTGGCGCAAGACGCGAAAGGCAGGAAGATGAGCAAGAGCCTCGGCAACGTCGTGGAAGCCAACAAGCTTCTTGAGAAATCCTCCGCGGACATATGCCGATTCTACATGCTGAAGAAATGCTCACCCGTGGACTTCATGAGCTTCGACTTCAACGAACTCAACAAGCGCCCCTACCAAGTGCTGTCAACACTCTACCACCTGAGCCGATTCCTGTTACAAAACGCCGAGTTTGACGGCTTCGACCCGAAAAAGCACACGCTTGACTGGGCCCAGCGCGAGAAACAGCTCAAGAAGGCTGACCTGTGGCTCCTGTCAAAACTTCAAGAAGCGATTGAAGCGTACACGGGAAAGCTTGAAACATGCGAGTTCAACTTCGCCCTAGCCGCGCTTGAAGATTATGCTATAGAGACAGTGAGCCGGCTCTACGTGCCAATGGTCAGAAAAGAACTCTGGACAGACGAACCAGAAACGCTCAACAGAAGACTGGCAGTATACGCGACACTCTGGCACGTCCTAAAAACCACAACACTACTATTCAATCCTATCACACCTTACCTTAGCGAAGCACTCTACCAGAAGGTTTACCGAAAACTCGATTCAAAACTGCCTGAATCCGTCAACTTTGAAAACTGGCCCATGCCAGACGATAAACTGCGCAGCAAAACGGTTGAAGAAGAATTTGCCACACTGTTCAAATGCGTGTCACTGACCTACGCAGCTAGACAGTCTGCGA
>CAZHWL010000105.1:2411-3812 GCA_964536035.1 uncultured Candidatus Bathyarchaeia archaeon
GAAGATTTGTTCCTTGATCTCGCCAACGTTAAAAGCGTCAGTTATGCTGAGACAGCGCCAGAAAACGTTGCAGGAACAGACTGGGTTTCGGCCACCGAAGCTGACCTTCAGGTCTTCCTAAATGTTCAGCGGGACGACAAGTTGCTGGGCGAAGGCCTAATGCGAGACCTAGCCAGAAGGATACAGGCACTGCGAAAAGAGCTTGGCTACATGCCCACCGACATGCTAAACGAGGTTCACGTGGCTGAACTGGACGACGAAAGCGCTAAGCTGCTGAAACCTTACGTCAAGGAGATGGAGGAGCTTGTACGCACGAAGACCATTCGCTTAGGCGGCAACCGCGAAGACACCAAAGCAGAGTGGCACGAGTACCAAATGGACGAAAAGAAAGTCTACATCGCAATATCCTAGAAACCTACGGACAGCAATGAAGCACTCTTATCTTGTTCGATCCCTGAAACGGCGTCCCATCACTGAAGCAGCCGGTAACCGTCAAAACAACCTTCGGCATTTTCATGCCGCATTGACCTCTGAACGCGTTTGACACAAGTTCTATCACTTCGGCTCTGCTGAACTTCACAACCAGCAATCGACCGTCACTGCAATCACATGCAGCGCAGAGTTTTCGGGCAACAGGGATGGTTGCGTTCAGCTTGATTGAAGAGAAGTCAACGTCTGACGCATCGTATCCGTATGGCAACTTGATTAGTGCAGTAATCCATCTGCCGTGGCTCTTGAGATTCAGCGTTCTAGGACAGTAAAGCACGTCAACGCTGATGGGTGACAGAGCAGCCAAGACTATGTCCTGATAATCCTTGTCGCCCAGCGTGTAAAGATCTTCCCAAGCGATTATGTAGCCTGCCGCATTCGGATTCACGAAGACCAATGCGTGATCTTTTCCATCACCGTTCTTGTCTGTTTCAGTATAGAAGTAGCCTTCGGGCGAACCCAAACACAAGCCGAACATAGTAGAAGCCATAAAGTAAGCAGCGTTTCCAGTCACGTTTTCACCAATAAATATGCCGTTCAGCTGAGTCTCGCCTACGGAGTACCAGCTTAGATTATTTAGCGGAGCGTAATCTGCAAATTCCGCGAGAATGGCCATTTTGTAGTATCCTGCTTGGAAAGCTTCGATGCCTGTCTCATCAGCTGTCACGTTAACAGCGTAACCATGACTATCAAACCACTCCTGAAGCGTTGGTTCAGATGAAGACAATGAAGCGCCCTCGCTCGCCGTATGTGAGTTACCTAATGCAAGACCAAAACTGAAGGAGCCAGATAAAACCAAGCTCAGAAGAAACATGCCAGTAATCAATAATATCTTTTTCATTTCTTCTCCCTTCCTCCACCAAAAGAGACGGCAAAGAAGAATAAATACACAGCAAGATGAGACCTATAGAA
>CAZHWL010000106.1:0-3795 GCA_964536035.1 uncultured Candidatus Bathyarchaeia archaeon
GATTATGAGTCTGGCGCCCTGGCCAGGCTAGGCTACCCCGGCTATGGTTTTGCTGGTTATGTTGTTTGAGAAAGTTTGAATTAAGCCTATCGATGCGTGAAAAGACTTCTCTGTCTAATGGAGGCTGGAAAACCGTGTTTTCAGCTGGCTTAGGCTTCTTTTTCTTCTTTTTTTGGCTTCAATGAGTCAATGTATTCTTGAGCCATTCTCTCGACGTTCCATTTGAAGCCAGTGTCGATTGAGGCGTTCCACCAGTTTATGAATCGTTCAAGGCTGATTCTCACAAAGATTAAGAAAATGGTTGCAGGAACTATTCCGGCTATGATGATGTTTATGGGGAAAACGAAGTATAGAAGTAGGAACATGCTCAGGATAAACTCGACAGCTAGGAAGCAGGGTACGATGATGGCCCAGAAAATGCCTGAAGAAGCTCCTTCAAACATGTTAGCCATGGGGATCCTGAGCAGTAATCTGTAGAACCAGGGCAATGAGTCTCTGTTAAGCTGTCTTAGCTCCTGCTTCTCCATTGTTGCCCACAAAAGATCATGGCGCTGTAGGTTACATAAGCTTTTATGTCTGTAGCAGATGACACGCTCAGGACTTTTGACCCACAGCTTTCTTACTGAACATCTCTACTCCAGAATGCGTGCCAATGTAGACGGTGTCAGCCAAGTCTACGAAAAGCCCTGTCTCAACGACACCAGTCAACCCCTTCAGCCTCCGCTCCAGTTCAGCCGGCTTTCGGATAAGCCCAAACTCAACGTCAAAAATGAAGTTGCCGTTGTCAGTGACGACAGCTCCAACCTTTTTTGCCCCTTCTCTCAATATCGGTTTTCCGCCCAACTCGGTGATGTTGCGAGTGGCAAGCGACGCTGCAAAAGGCAAAACCTCTACAGGCACTGGCTGGCCGTTCTCTCCGAGAGTTTGAACCTTCTTACTCTCGTCTGCAATGATAATAAGCCTCTTGGAGGCTGATGCAACTATTTTCTCGCGGGCTAGCGCTCCTCCCATGCCTTTTATCAAGTCTAGTTTCTTGTCCACCTGATCTGCGCCATCAATAGCCAAGTTCAAGCGCGGGTGCTCATCCAGCGTCGTTACTGGAACCCCGTGTTTGACTGCAAGTGTGAAAGCCTGATACGACGTTGGGACGCCTAAAATGTGGATTTTTTCTTCTTTGATTTTTCTGCCTATTTCTTCAATAGCGAAAGCCGCTGTGCTTCCGCTTCCCAAGCCAACGATGAAGCCGTCTTTAACGTGCTTCACTGCTTCTAGGGCAGCGTTTCTCTTGGCCTTTGCGGCGGGTTCCTGTTTAGGATTCAACTTCCATCTGTCCCAATCGGTCTAGAACTTTTTCAACTTCGTTTCTGATTTCTTCGATTCTTCTTTCAGCTTCTGTCTTCGGACTGGGTTTGGCTGGTGGAGCTCTTCGTCTTTTCTTTGTTTTCTCTTCTGTCTCAGGTTTCTCTTCCTCGACTTCTGCTTCAAGAGTTTCCTTCGGCTGAATCTCTATCTCCTTTATCTGCTTAGTTCCAGCTTTCTCGCGGAGTTCTTCGATTTTGCCGCTAATATCGTCGAAGCGTTCACTGAAGAGCTTGATCAGATCTTCCTGCATTGCTTCAAGTTCATGTAAAGCAACCACTGACTCGTCTTTTGAGATTGCGTCTCTAACCGTCATCATTCTTGATTTGTACGTCTGAGCAAGCCGTTCACGCTCTTCTTCACTTATTTTCCCTTCCGCGTGAGCCTCGTAGAGCCGTCGTATTGAGTCGCTGAGGATTTCTCTTTCCAAATCTAGTATTCGCAGTTCGTCTTTGGCGCGGCCAGCGTCGTTTGGAGAGACGCTTTTGATGACTCTGAAGGGTGAAGACATGAGGTCCGGCTGCGCTGTCCTTTTTGTGGATGTTTCATGCGGCTTCTTTTTGCGCCAGACTCTGAGGTATAAAATTGTAAGAACAACGATGACCACCACTACTACCATAATTATGGCGTAGGTTAGGGGGTCATCTAAGGGCAATGGTTTCCCTCTCTTATCTCCATTGCTCACTATGCATATATAAATTATTTAATGAGGTTTTAGGGCTAAATCTGCATAGTGGCAACAAATATTTCGGCCGCTCGACCAGAACATTCGCAGACAATTTTGGTAATTTTCTCCACATCGACTTTCTTGAAGTGTTTTTTGGCCATTTCTCTCACGTGTTCAAGCTTGAAGCCTAAATGCACGTCGCCCATTTCTGTCTTGAACTCTTCAAAAGAATGTTCACACATGTCAACTACGACGGCTCTTCCGCCTTTTTTCAAAACACATTTCAGGCTTTGGAACACTTTTTCTGGTTCAAGACTGTGGTGAAGCATCAGCGTAGAGAAGACAGCATCAAACCTCTGCGGCACACGAAGCTTGCTAACTAGTTTCACGCTTCCTTCGATGTTTTCAGCCAAACCCAAGAAAGGAGTAATCGCTTTATGCTTCTTTTGTAGAACAAGCAGCATCGCAGGCGTAATATCCATGGCGTAGAAAGACGCCTCAGGCAACTTGGCGGACACTTTCTTTGCGATTTTGGCTGTAAAGAACCCTGTGCCCGCTCCTGCATCCAGTATCTTTGCGTCTGATGGGAGCACGGGCTCTGCAAGCAAGCACGCGGCAACGGTGTCAACTATTCTGTTTATTCCGGCTTTACCTAAATAGCCTTGGACAATTGTGTCTCTTTTTTCCGCCTCCTTGGAGGAAAAGTACTGCACTTCTTCAACCAGTTTTCGCGGATTGGGAGCGCCAAGTTTTTTGAAAAGTCTCTCAAGCTCTTTTGCGTCCAAATACTTTTCTAGATTCATTGCGGAATGCGAAGATTCAGCTTTCATCCTGCTCCACTATTCCTTTGGTTATGAATTCTATTTGATGAAATTAAAAGCTTGCACTGTCAAAGACGGCTGACAAGACGTAAAATGCGGTAAAGTAGTTAAAATATAAATCGTCAGACAGTAAAGCAGAAATCAGGTAATAGAGTGTAACCTACTAAAGCAGTACACAAATGCGTCAGAGATGATGATTTTGGGTTTTCCTGTCAAATGGGTAATTGGTATCTTAGTGATCTGCGTCGTAGTTGTCGCGGTTATTGCGGGTCTTAACAGTAGATCTCCAGAACCAAACAATACTCCAACACGTGAAAGTGCCATACCTAAAGACGCGGTCAAGGTGACACCTGAAACAGATATCTTTCGACCCATTCTTCATTCAGACGAATGGATGGAACCAGTTCCTCTGTCTCAGTCAATAAACACTGCGGGAGGGGAAGATTCTGCTTTCGTAATGCCAGACGGCAACACACTGTACTTCTTTTTCACCCCAAATGTCACCGTTCCAGTGGAGAAACAGCTTCTCGACGGCGTGACAGGAATTTACGTCTCAAGAAAGCAGAACGGCACATGGAGCCCAGCAGAGAGAGTAATACTGCAGGACTCTGGGAAACTTGCGCTTGACGGCGCCGCGTTTGTGCTGAACGATACTATGTGGTTTGCTTCTGCCCGGGAAGGCTATACGGGAGTGAATCTCTTCACAGCCAAGTTCATTAATGGAAAATGGGCGAATTGGCAGTATGCAGGAGACAAGCTGAACGAAGAATATCAAGTGGGCGAAATGCACATAACCGCAGATGGAAACACGCTCTATTTTCACTCTGCAAGAGACGGAGGAAAAGGACAATACGATATCTGGATTACGAAAAAAGTGAATGACGAATGGCAGCAACCAGAAAACATAGAAGTAGTGAACAGCGCAGAAAATGAGGGCTGGCCTTTCAT
>CAZHWL010000107.1:0-3772 GCA_964536035.1 uncultured Candidatus Bathyarchaeia archaeon
AGAGGAGCATAGTTTCTTGTGAACATGAGGAACAGGATTCCGCCGAGAATGTCGAAAGCGTCCGGGTTCAGCTCGTGGACACGTCGCTCATAAAACAGAAACTTGTCATCCTCATGCCACTTCTCGATAATGTCCCACTCCAACCTGTGCCTATCGCTAAGCTCTTCACGCTTCACCGTCTGCTTCAAACGCCTAATCCATTCCTCTTCAAGACGGAGATTATCCAGAAGCCGCTTCGTCGAGCCGTCAGCAAGCTGCCAATCATAAGGCTCATGCAAGCCAACTTCCGTGGCGTAATCGGGGTTAAGTGCGAGAAACTTCTCCAATATTTCCTGATTTAAGCTTTCGAAAACCTCATCAGCACTCATAAACATCGCCTTTAGTGGTCAAACTGGTGGCTAGTTAACATAATTAAGCTTTGACCGAAAAAGAGGAAAAGCAGTCAGGGAGCTTTTTTCTGGCTTTACACAAGTCTGTAGCGGCGG
Organism: uncultured Candidatus Bathyarchaeia archaeon; assembly: GCA_964536035.1. Classification (GTDB taxonomy): domain Archaea; phylum Thermoproteota; class Bathyarchaeia; order Bathyarchaeales; family Bathycorpusculaceae; genus JBGPAV01. Next base: position 486 of record CAZHWL010000107.1, read on the forward strand.
TTCTCAGTGTCAATGATGCCTTTCTCGAAAAGGCTGCGTAGCTCCTTGTAAATCTTCTTCTCAGGTTGTCCTGTCTTCTCCGCTATTTCAACTAGCGTCAAAGGCTTGTCTGAACTCTTCAAAGCTGAAACAACGACTTCCTCAAGCTTGCCCATCAGCAACACCTCAAACCATGTCCAGTTGTTTCGGCTTAGTTTGTTGCAAACGATTTATAAATTTTCTTCAAGCAGACTTCTAAAGTAAGACTTATCTTACCGTTAAGACAGGCTTGTGCCAAAGGAAGACGCAAAAATGAAGATATGCTGGTAATGTACTATTCGCGGACAGGAAACACCCGAAAAATCGCTGAAGCAAGAATTGCTGATGTAGTTTCTGGTTACGTTACAAATGGACGAAGGGAAAAGACCTTTCAAACCAGCAATAAGAAGGACATTCGCATATGATCTTAAGTCTTAAATAACGTGACAATAATGGTGATCTACACAGCGAATTGAGTGCAGTGGAGAGTCAATCATTATGGACAACGTAAAAACGAAACTTGGTTATCCGCCTTTAATCCTGCCGGTATGCCTTGTAGGAGCAAACGTTAATGGGCAACCGAACTTTGAAGCAATAGCTTGGTTTAACCTAGTGGATTACAAACCAAATCTAGTCAGTATATCATCCGAGAAATCACATTACACGAACCAAGGAATACGCGAGAACAAGACGTTCAGCGTTAACATACCCTCACCCAGCATGGTTGCGGCAACTGACTACTGCGGCATGCACTCAGGCGGAAAAATTGACAAGTCTGGAATTTTTGACTTTTTCTATGGAGAACTCAAAACTGCCCCAATGATAACCGACTGCCCCGTTAACATGGAGTGCAAGCTCACCCAAACTGTGGAACTCACACACAACGAGCTTTTCATCGGAGAGATCGTAGGCGTCTACTCGGAAGACAAATATTTGACGGATGGCAAACCTGACATAACAAAAATCAATCCACTACTATTCGAACAAGGTCTCCCAAACTACTGGGCAATCGGAGAACGCGCCGCAAAAGCCTTCAACATCGGAAAAAACTACAAGCCAAAAACAAAATGTTAAAAATAGTTCGCTAACTTTCTAGAGCTTCTGAGATTTTGACGATATTTTCTTTCTTCTGAGAACTGCGATTATGAGTGGTGTAGCAGATACTAGCAGAATTATGGTGAGCTTTGATGAGTATTCTGGGACTATGGGGTAGCGGTCAGTGTTGTTGTCATTTAGAGGATAGGGCTTGTCCCAGAAACTGTCGCCGCCTGGTTCATCTTGATCTGGTCCGTTGTAGTCATCTCTTGCCATGCTGCCCATGCGATCAACGTAATTGTCCCAGTAGTTTCCGCCGTCTGGGTAGCCGTTGTCCCAGTTGTTCGGGTCCTGCTCATCTACAAGCACGTCATAGTAGTTGTTCGTGAAGTTGTTGTGATAGAATGTGTTGTCTCGGGAAAGTGAGAGTGAGATTGCTCCCATGTTTCCGCCGCCCGTTATCGTATTGTTGAAAATCGTGTTTCTTGTCGAATTGAAAAGCTGGATACTCATGAAGCCTTCCAGAAAGTTGCTGGTGACATTGCAGTTTGAGCAGTTCCAAAGGTAGATGCAGTCTTCACCGTTCACTATGTAGTTATTGGCTATCGTCGTGTTAGTGCAGTATGCAACTATTACCGCATCCCAAACCGGGTCGGTGATGTTGAGGTTTTGAACCGTCATGTCTGTGCAGTTGAAGAGTATAACAATTCCCGCATCCGACGGAACGACCATATCCTGTTTTTCAGTCCAATAATATATTGGTCTGCCCCCAACGGTGTTCGACACGTCCACATCGTTCGGAAAATCTGAGTATGAAATAAACCAGAACCCGAAATCGTACTCGTTGCCGAACATCGTATTGTTTCTCATCAGGGTGTTATTCGAGTACATTATTTCGATGCCGAAGAAGTTCTCTGTTGCTTCGTTTCCTATGATCGTACAGTTTGCAGAGTGAGACAAAACAAGACCGGTGTTTGTGTTATTCCACAGCCTGTTGTCGCAGATGCTATTGTTAGCAGAATATGGCCCTATCACGATTCCGGTGGACGTGTTGCGCGTCACGTTGTTTTCACAAATGTCGTTGTAATTGCAGTTCCAACCTAAGATTATGCCTTCATGCAAGTTGTCCGAAATGATGTTCCCGCTGATATTGTTGTGCTGTGATGAAGCTGTGAGTTCTATTCCTTTGTAGTTGTTGCTTACCTCATTGCCTAGAATGTCATTGTGCGAGGAGTAGTCAACGTATATTGCGCGGTTCGAATTTCCAGTGACGACATTGTCACAGATACTGTTGTTTGAAGAAGTGTCAAGATTGATAGCGTGCCAACTGTTACCTGTTAGAACGTTTGACGTGATATTACAGAGAGAGCATTTGTAGAGATAAATCCCTGTCTGTGACTCCTCTACTCGTACATTCTTGATCGTGACGTTGGTCAGATACATCAGCAACAAGGCTTCTTCGCCTGTTCCCATCAACGAATAGCCTACACCGTCAACAATGATGTTGTCTCGCTGGATAATGATCGTGTCGTTAACGTTGCCTGTGAACGTGTAGGTTCTGTTATCCGTCGTGGTGATGTTCACTCCGGAAGGCAAAATTGAACCGTCCGATTTTATGTAGATTGTGCTGGATGCAAACGCCGTCTGCGGCATCAGCACAGGGGAAAGCATTCCCAAAAGGATAAAGGAAAGCGCGATAGCACATAGATTTCGCCTTGAGTGCATACACATTCACCTGATTCCGATTCGTGTTCCAACCATTTAGGATTTAACGGATTCTTAAGAGTTGTGTTGATTGTGCTGAATTGGCGAAAATGCTTTTTCGGGCAGTCATTCCCGCATTTGATCTTTTAAATTAGCATTCTTCTAGCATGGTTCTTGTAGTGAGGCTAGGAGCAGTGTCATGTTATCAAACGTATGCAAAAGCTAAAGTCTAGGCGGCCGAGTTCCCTATGTGGGGCATGCGAAAAGTGAACATGAAGAAAGAATGGGCTTTGGAGAACACGAAACACAAGTACTGGTCATTCGCGTGGACACTGTCCCGAGTAGGAGTGCTCGTGTTATTGTTAGTATTTGTCTTGATAGTAAAACTCCTCAGACCTGAATATGGAACTATAGATCTGGTCGTGATACTTTCGGCTGGAACGATTCTCGGCGCTTTTTATGTTCGAAGTCAAGACAAAATAAGAGAGCACTTCAAGCGCAAGATTGAAGAAATAGAAACAAAGCATCCT
>CAZHWL010000108.1:0-3741 GCA_964536035.1 uncultured Candidatus Bathyarchaeia archaeon
TCAGGTGAGATGAAAGCGGTTGCTCTCAAATGCCCCAACTGCTCAGCTTCTGTTGATGCAAATCGAATCAAGATAGTTTCTGGAGTGCCTTATGCCACATGCAATTATTGCGGTCACACGTTTGAAGTGGCTGAGGAACCTAAATGGTGAAAAACTACTGCCTTCTGATCATATTCCTTGTGCTACTGATTCCTCTGGCATGCACGAGGCAAGTGTCAGGATGGAGTGGGACATACCGCTTAGAAAATGAGTCTGTGAAAATCTGGATAAACCAAGATGGCACAATCGATCTGTTCTATAACATAACGGTCACCCTCATAGAAGGAGAAGACATAAACTCCATCACGGTAGGTCAGCCAAAAGGAGATTTCACGATAGGCGAAGCGAAAGACCAGTATGGAAATACTCTCATCACAACTGATTTGAGCTCTGGAAGCGATTACAAGGTCCGCGTCAACCTTACTTCGTCTCTGACTGCTGGACACTCGATCTGGTTCACGCTTTTCACAAACGTGGCCCACATGATAGTTGAAGACACAGAGAATCCGGGAAACGTTGGCATGCAGTTCATCCCCTCATGGTATGGTGCGGACGTTCTTGATCTTCGTGTTGCAATCGTGCTTCCGTCTGGTGTCAACTCAAGCATGGTCAAGACGTCACTGAATTGGACCAACACAATGGTGGAAGACGATCGGCTGGTAGTTTATTGGGAGACGCAAGACCTTGCGCCCAATGAGCAGTATCCTGTAGGCGTGTCATTTCCTAAGGAGTACGTGCAACAGTATGACAAGCCATCATCTGGAATAGATTTCTCGCGCTTCCTGCCATATGTGGTGCCAGTGTTTGTTGTAGGTGTCTTTGTTGTGCTGGCAATTGTCGGTGTTGCAGTCAGCAAGAAGCAGTATCTTTTGCCTCAGATAAGCATGGAGACTCTTGGAATAAAGCGTGGATTGACTGCAGTTGAAGCGTCTTACATGCTTGACTTGAAACCGACGATGATTGTGACAGAAATACTTTACAGCCTGTTAAAGAAGAGAGCGGTCTGGGTGGAAGGGACAAAGCCTTCGATCAAACTGAAGATTATGCCGCAATTCCAGAACTTGGCAGGTCCTGCTGAAACGCCTTTACGATATTATGAGATAGACTTCTTAAACTCGATCAAGGAGAATGGCTCGCTGGATGAGGGAAAGCTTGCGGAGACAGTGATTGCGCTAAGAGACAACGTTGAGGAGCAGATGCACGGATATTGCAGACGTGACACAATAGACTATTACAGGAGCATTGTAACCAAAGCTTGGCAACAAGTCGAACAAGCAGGCACGTCAGAGCTTACCTCAAACGCTTACGACGAACAACTGCTGTGGCTTCTGCTCGACCCCAATGTTCAGTCGCGCACGCAGACAATCTTCCGCGACAGAGCCTTCGAGCCAAACCCCATATGGTTCTGGTACTGGTATGGCTACAGCCATTATCATCCGCATCCCACTTACAGACCAAACATTGAGAACCCAGCGCAAGCGGCAAAACCACCGACATTACCGGGCGCTGAATTTGCAAACAACATCGCAACATCACTGGAAAACACGACAAATAACATAGTTGTCAACATCGAAAAATTCGCCAACTCCATCATCTCTGCACCACAAACCGCGTCCTCACACGAACCAGCACATCACGATGCGACCTGCGTCTGTGCTTGCCATGCGTGCGCTTGTGCATGCGCCTGTGTATCCTGTGCATGCGCCTGTGCCGGAGGAGGAGTCGGTTAGAATGAGTTTCTTGAGAAAAGCCTTTCGACACATGAAGATTCCTCGAGGACGTTTCACTTACAGAGGAAGAGACAGCTACGCGGGTCTGGCACTTCAGCTAAGAGTTGAGCCAGACGGCTTGGGTCTTCTGGTGATTAACGCTAACACGGTTCTTTATCTGAATGAGACTGCAACAGCACATGCCTACTTCTTCATGCAAGGCTTCTCAACGGACGAAGCTGTCAAACAGATTAAGCGGATGTACAGGGTAAATGCGGAAATCGCTAGGAAAGAACATGAGAAACTGACGTATGCGATTAGCACGCTTGCCCAGACAGAGAAAGTCTGTCCAACGTCATTTCTTGACGTCAAAAGCGTTGAGCCCTTCACGCAGCAGTATTCGGCTCCTCTACGCATGGATTTGGCACTGACTTTTCGCTGTCAGAACAACTGTGTCCACTGCTACGCTGGAGGCCCGCATGAAAGTAATGAATTGAGTACAGAGCAATGGAAGACAGTCGTGGATAAGCTGCAAGACATTGGAGTATTCATACTTACATTCACGGGAGGCGAACCAACCCTAAGAGACGACTTACCGGAACTGCTGCAATATGCTCAGAACAAGGGAATGGTGACAGGGTTAGTAACGAATGGCAGAAGACTCAAGGACAAAGATTACGTGAAACGTCTGGAAACTGTCGGGCTGGATTTCGTTCAGGTGACGCTGGAGTCGCATAAACCGGAAATTCATGACAAGATGACAAAGGCAAAAGGAAGCTGGAAAGAAACAGTTGAAGGAATTAAAAACGCGGTAGCGACGCAAATCTATGTAACCACAAACACCACCCTGAGCAAATACAACGCGAAGGATTTCCTAGACACTATGGATTTCATAAAAGAACTTGGAGTAGCAGGATTCGGCGCAAACAGCCTCATCTACTCTGGAAAAGCTGTTGAAATAAGCAAAGAGTTCGTTCTTCCTCTTGAAACATTGAAGGAATTGTTGCTGCAAGTCCGTGACAAAGCTACTCAACTTGGAATGAAGTTTCTTTGGTACACCCCGACACAGTATTGCCAATTCGACCCAGTCAGGTTGGGTTTAGGCGTCAAGTCATGTACCGCCGCAATGATAAACATGTGTGTGGGCCCAAATGGCGATGTGTATCCATGCCAAAGCTACTTTGAGAGTTTAGGCAACATTTTGAAAGAAGACTGGAACGCGATATGGAACAACCCGCTCGCTGTCAGCATACGTAAAAGAAAATATGCTGAGCCAAAATGCAAAGACTGCCCGCAACTGCAAGTCTGCGGCGGCGGATGTCCCCTCGAGCTTAAAGAGAAGAGCTATATTTGTGCTGAAGCATAGAGCAAACTTTTCAAGTTTTTTCTCAGATCATCTCAATCGAGTTGTAGTTACAGTCTTCAGGATTTTTGACAAGCTTAATATAAGGAGAGAAATAAACTGCAAGACACACTAGAAGAAGGTGAAAGAATATGGCTTCAAAGAAACTGTTAGACATGCTGAACGGAGCAATCGCTAGGGAAATGCAAGTTGTAGTTCAGTACATGTGGCAACATGTTCAATGGATCGGAGTCAAAGGCTTCGCAACAAAAGATGCTTTTGAAGAGATAGCTATAGCCGAAATGAAGCACGCAGAAGCTATCGCCGAAAGACTGTTCTACCTAGGCGGCATACCCACAACTAAACCGGACCCGATCAATGTGGGAAAAACGCTGAAAGAAATGATAGCGCAAGACGTCAAGGATGAGTCGAAGGCAATCGCAATGTATAAGGAAATCATTGAATTAGCACGGAAAGAAAGCGATGAAACAACGGCTTTTCTCTTCATGGGAATCCTGAAAGATGAAGAAGATCACCATGACACATTCACGACTCTGCTCGAACAAGTATAGACCTTAGGTCTGAATGAAGACGGCTCGGTCAGCAATCGAAAACACGTATAAAACCCAATAGTTTCTCCTTTTATTTTCT
>CAZHWL010000109.1:0-3717 GCA_964536035.1 uncultured Candidatus Bathyarchaeia archaeon
GCCCTTGTCTCAGTGCCCATCTCCGGGCTCCCGCTCCCACGGCCCGCACCGGTTATAGGCTTGGTGAGCCATTACCTCACCAACAACCTGATCGGCCGCGGCCCCATCCTTGGGCAACGCCTAGAAGCATGATCTAGACGTCCTTTAGGCGAAAGTCCATTCCAGGAGCCTTCACCTATCGAAAATTAGCCCCAGTTTCCCGGGGGTGTTTCCGTCCCAAGGGCAGGTTAGCCACGTGCTACTGAGCTGTGTGCCGCGCCTCCATCATGGCTAGAAGGCGCACGACTAGCATGGCTTAGTCCTATCCCGATAGCAGTGGGGTCCGGCAGGATCAACCGGAGTTACACACTCCTGTTTGACCACAACCAGACTTAATTATGGCTGTACGTCCGCAAAATCGACTGGATTTGGAGGAGGAATCAACCACTATACGCCAAAGCCCAATTCAGACCTAACGCAAGTTAGCATGTCAGGTCTACATACCTGTCCCCGCAACTGGAGGCCAACAAACCTCATTCTAGGGCGACATTGCGCCTTTACAGTCGGTGTTGAGCCGCCGCCGATAATTGCGGGGCTTGGCTAATCATTCGCCAAAACGATCAGAAGGCATCTCAGCCAATATAAACATTTCTTCTGGGTTCTAATATACATTATTGTTTATTGATCAAGAACTTCCGAGTATGGTTAACAGCTCGGACAGGGTCTTTATAGTGAAGTCTGGTTTCACATCAGTGTCTCTCTTCGATGATCGTCTTTCAATGAGAACAGTTTTCATTCCAACGTTTTTTGGGCCTCTGATGTCTAGATCCAGCATATCTCCGACAAAAACCGCTTTTGAACTGTCCACGTTCAGAGCTTTTAGTGTTCGTTCAAATATTTTTGGGCTGGGTTTTCTCTGGTTGATTTCGCCACTGATTACGATAGCGTCGAAGAACTTGCTCAAACCATGGATCTCTAGAAGCTTTCTTCCACATTCAGGAAGACCAAAATTTGAGACTAAACCAAGCCTGTATTTTCCATGTAGCTTCTGCAAAACGTTGGGTGCTTCTTTGTCTAGGGTTACGTATCGCATGAATTCCTCTGCGAAGACGTTTGTGGCACCAATCACTATCGGGTGGGAAGCATCATATTTGTAGCCCAATATTTGCAGGGTTTGCGAAACACGCACTTTGAAATGAGGTTCTTCCAACGTTTGACGTGATTCAGAATAGAACTTGTCACGAACATCAAAATACACTCTGCTGAAATCGATGAGGCCAACGTTGATTCCATTTTTCATCAAGAACCTGTGCATCTTTTTTAGACATGCTTCATAGTAGATTTCTTCTTTCTCAAGCAGGAGCAGCGTGTCGAACAGATCGAATAGCACGGCTTCAACTTGCATGCTGGCACCTCATGTTCAGAACTTCCTCCGAGACATAAAACAGTTTTGAAAAGTCTGATGTGTTCAATGCTTAATGTGGTGCCAGCTGCCGTTGTCGCCAAATGCAAACTTTATTGAACTAGTGAGTCTGGCCAGAACATTGATCAGTCTGAGAATAGGATAGAACGGCGTGTAGAGTAGAAGCTCTCTGTAATTGTGTTGATTGTAGGCGTACTTGAGAGCAATGGACTGGTTAATGATTCCTATGAGCAGCCCATAAGGCATGAAAACGAGCAAGCTTGTCACAAAGTAGACCTTGTCAGGTGAAAACCAGTAAAGTAGTGGAAAGGCAAGAATTGCCGCTATGTCTATGAAGGCTCCGACGTATTCGAAGATGTAACTGTACCATAGAAGAAGTGACAGCCAAGACTTTTTGAATGACAGATCTCTGTGGATTTTTAGTGTATTATGGAGCCAGCCTGTGAACCATCTTATTCTCTGGTTCCACAGAACATTAAGCGTGTGAGGTACAATTGTTGCGCTTGTTGCGATACTGATGTAGCCGACGCCTGCGCCTCTTTTGTGCATTTCCAACGTTATCTCCAAGTCTTCAGTCACGGACTGGATGGTTTTGTCGTTCAGTATGTTGCGAAGAAGATCGGCATCGTAGAGGCCTACTGCACCTGAAACAACGAGAACATTGTTGCCTAGAGATTGTGCATTTCGAATTATGCCTAAACCTTGGCTGTATTCAAGCTGTTGAAGAATCACGTAAGGATTCATTTCAGCGTCGCCGTCAGACGGATGCACGTATCCCGTTACAGCCTTTTTGCCATTTGATAGCAGATAATCAACTAGGTGAATCAGCGTATTTGGCATCCACCATGAATCAGCGTCTACAACTGCAATGTAGCCTCCCAACGATCGATCAACACCTGTTCTTATGGCTTCAATCTTGCCCAAGTTTGCTGAATGTCTGACAACTCTGCCTCGAACTTGAGGATGCCACCTGCGACCTGCCTCGATAGCGGCCCAAGCCATTTCGTATGTGCAGTCGCTGCTGCCATCATCAATCACGATGATTTCGCTTCTGCCATCGTACTCTTCTGCACATCGATAGAGGCTTTGTATGCAGTGAGCAATATTTCTGTCTTCATTGTAGGCGGGAACAATTATCGAAATCATGGGATAGAACGATTGCTTCACTTTTTCGTTTCGGGCCCTAGCGAAGGTTGCCGCAACAGCCCAAATGCCTGCGATGCCTATAGCTAGAAACGTGTACCAACCGTAAAGGACTGTAACGGTAGCTTGCCAAAGCCAATTTGCTGGCTGATCTGAAACTTGATGAAGAAAAAGCTTTGTAACGATCCACTGGGCGAAGAGAGGGAAATACTGCCAAGAAAGATAGGCTAGGCTGATGGGTATTAAGAATAGCAAGTATGTGAGCCGCGAATTTCTGTTTGCACGTAGATTCATGGATAAACCTGTCCTTTTGCAGTATCGGCTCTGGTCAGCCCTCCCTTATTCTCCATGACAAAACGAAGCGTTTACAAGATAAAGCAAGTATTCCCGTAAAGATAATATTCTCAAGCTCAGAAAGAGAGAGTATTATGGAAGATTTGTCACGTTACTACACGTTGCTCAGAGATCCAACACGCAGAAAGATAATCGAGATACTAGGCACTCAAGAGAAAATTGGATTTAAAGAATTGCGTGAAACCTTGGGCTTGGGTGTCGGCACCGTTTACTATCATCTGGACATGTTGTCCAGCTTTTTGGCACAAGACAAGCAACGCAAGTATAGACTCAACGAACGTGGACAAACGCTTTACAGGGTTTTAAAAGAAGGAAACGTTCCAACAACATTGGAGATAAGCGAGACATTCAGCCATCGGATCGGCAAGTGGGTTTTCCTTTCACCAGTCTTTGCAAGAACCACAAGACCCTTAAGACTTCTACCGATATCTGTTCTGATATTGATTATTGGAGCTTTTGGTTCAGCCTATGCACATGCTGATCCCGCCTTGTTTTTCTATCTACGTTACTCTACTCAAGAGTTTTCGAATATTATGGTGCTTTATGTTTCGAATTGGATTGGGCTTTTCCTTTTTGCGGAAGCACTCACGTACTTGCTGTACAGGCGTGGTGGCAATGACTTGCAGTTGCTGGCATGCGTTGGAATAGCTTCTTTTCCGCTGGCGCTTTTCCCATATCTCTTCATAGCGATCCCGATACTGTTTCCACAGCTAGGTTTGACCGAAGTGGACATGATTAGACAAGGAGTATTGATTGCCATGCAAATCTGGAGCGTGCTTCTCTTTTCTGCGAGTTTGTGCTTCGGAAAAGGGTTAAGG
>CAZHWL010000110.1:0-3648 GCA_964536035.1 uncultured Candidatus Bathyarchaeia archaeon
TTTGAAAAGAGAGTGAGACGCTTGATATCAGTCTATAGTAAGAGGATTGATGATGTTTGGTTTGGAGTTGCCTGTGACAATGAACGTGAACGGGTTTTTGGCACGAATTTTGGCTCCAACGAAAAGAAGGTTTTACAGGGATTGTTCGGAAGCCTTCCAAAAGGCATTCAGTTCCAACAATCGGCAAAAATTTCGGCTTTTGCTGAGCGCGTGTTTGGTCTATTGAAGAAGATCTATGATGGACAGGAGGCTTCGGTTGACTTTGATCTTGCCATGGACTATATTTCTGAGTATACAAAAAAGGTGATGAAGGCTACACGTGCGATTCCCTTGGGGTATGTGGCTTCGTATGGGGCTGTGGCTAAGGTTGCTGGTGGAAGTGCGCGGGCTGTTGGACGTGTTATGGCTACGCATCCGTTTCCGCCGATTTTGCCTTGCCATAGAGTTGTGGCTTATGATTTTACTTTGGGCGGCTATGGTGGAGGTTTGCCTTCAAAGGCAGCTTTCTTGAGACGCGAGAGTAGAGGTTTTGATTCTGAGAAGGAGATACTTGTGGCAGGTAAGAAATTGGTGGTTTTTCCTGTCGAATTTGCTTTGAGAAAGGTTGGAAAAGCGTAGTTTTTGGGCTTGTTATAGTTGCTATAGATTTTCTGTCTGTTAGATCCATGGCTGGACATGTTTGTCTTGGATTCCGAATATGTATACTAGTTTCTGATTGAAGCTGCATGTTTTTCAACAAATCAATTGTGAATGTTTTGTTTTTTAAATATTATTTGTGATATCTATTTGTATTTAATAACGTTTAAAGGCAGCGCCGTGTTTACGTGGCTAAAACTGAGGGTGCACGCATGGAGGTGAAATATTGGAAATAGCCTCAAAGGAGAGGATGATAACTTTCGCCATGGTAGGATTATGCATAGTCATTGGGGTGATGGCTTTTCTTGCAGTCGTCTACTACAGTCAAGCAACAGGTCTTCAAACCAACATGAACACTCAGACGACAGCTCTGCAAGCTGAAATAGATGATCTCGAAGCAGATAACGCTGCTATGCAAGCCCAAATAGACAGCTTGCAAAGTCAGAAAACTGCTCTCGAAAACAGCGTCAACACGTTGACTTCTCAGAAGACAGCATTGGAAGCTGACGTAGCTGCATTGCAGACTCAGAAGACCAATCTAGAAACTCAGGTCGCAGATCTTGAAACTGAAATCGCCGATCTCAACGACCAGGTACAAACTCTTTCCGGAGACAAGACAGCTCTGTTGGCAGAAGTTGACAGTCTGACAAGTCAAGTGAACGGTCTGAAGAACACACTGGGCCACATCGGCGCAGTAATTGATGCCTTGACATGGCCAGAAGGAAAGTTGTCCAACCATTACATGCTGAGATAAAACGCTTGAGTGGTGGGTAAAAAGGCCACCATCTCCCCATTTCAACATTGTTTATGAGAATGCACAGTTTCTTTATTTTGCTCATAACTATCTAAATATCGTAAATGATAAATGCTTGATAACCACACCTCAAAACGAGGAATGCTTATGGTCAAGCGTGGGCTTTTGACAGGCAGGTTTCAACCCTTTCACTACGGTCATCTTGGCGGAATGAAGGACGTTCTGAAAGAAGTTGATCAGCTTATCGTAGTCATTGGCAGTGCGCAATACAGCCACAACCTCAGCAACCCGTTTACCGCTGGTGAACGGTTGACTATGGTTAGGCTGGCTTTGGATGAAGCTGGGGTTGACTGCAAGCGAGTTTGGATTGTGCCTGTGCCTGACGTGCATCTGCACATGCTGTGGGTTTCCGCAGTCGAAGGTTACATTCCCAAATTTGACACTGTCTATTCCAATGAACCTCTCACGAAACGGCTTTTCATGGAGGCTGGCTACAAGGTTAAACCTGTTCCTTTCCATGAGCGCAAAATCTACTCTTCAACCGAGATTAGAGAAAAGATGTTAAAAGGCGAAAACTGGGAAAAACTCGTTCCAGAAAGCGTGGCAAAATTCATAAAAGAGATAGACGGAGTCAACCGGCTTCGAGACTTGACGAAAAGCGACAAAATCTAGATCGAGACATAACGCTCATGATTTGAGATTCACGCAGAAGCAGTTTTAATATTGATAACATGTTTACTTCGCTGAGGGCTTTATGCCATGTCTTCGAAGAGATTGGTTGCCATTGCGTCTGAAGTTCTTGTCTGCACCAAGTGCCCTCTTTCGGAAACTCGCAGAAATGCAGTTCCAGGTGAAGGCAACGCAAAAGCTGAGATTATGCTCATCGGCGAAGCCCCAGGTCGTTCAGAGGATCTTCAGGGAAGACCGTTCGTGGGCAGCGCTGGCAAATTTCTTGAAACGCTTCTAGGCGAGATAGGTTTGTCTCGAACTGACGTGTTTATCTGCAATATTTTGAAGTGTAGACCACCGAAGAATCGTCCACCTAAGCCTTTAGAGGTTCAGACTTGCACGCCTTACCTTGACAGACAAATAAAAACAGTAAAACCCAAGTTGATTGTCACACTCGGCAGTCATTCCACAGATTATATCTTCTCAAAGTTTGGACTGCTGTTTACCAGCATAACTGAGGTTCACGGAAGAGTCTTTGAAGCTGTTGTTGATGACAAGCATGTTAAGATTTTCCCGAGCTATCACCCTGCTGCGGCATTATACAATCCACAGTATAAGAAGCAGATAATTGAAGATTTCAAGAAACTCAAACAAGAGACAAAGATTAAATGAACGTCGCTTTGAGAGACTTTGATCCATTCCTACGCGCTTGTCTTTGGAGGTGGACGTACGCGTCTGCCGAGTTTCACGCGGAGCGCGATTCTGTACAGTTTTCGCAGAGACTTTACGAGTTGTTCCACGCTGGGCAGGCCCGTGTAAATTATTGGCACTTGATCATACTCGGCCAGCTTGACTGAATGTTCGTCCGGTCTTGCTCCATGGAAAACCACGACGCGCGGCTTCAGGCTGCTCACGCGTACCAGCATCATGGGCAAGCTTCCGTTCTCAACATTTGTAAAGATCAAGGCTCTGTCGGTTGTGGCGCCAAACAGCTGTGAATATTCTAGTCCTGAGAGTGTCTCAACGGCTTTTTTGCTGTCCACAACTGTGTATCCTAAAACGTCTTTCACGAACTTGCCTGAAGAGGACACGATCTCGCCTTTGATGGCCTTGCACAAATACTCTACGCGTACTGGAATCGGGAACTCGCGCAAATCCAGAATCGCCATGCTGGGCGAACTTGTCAACTTTGCAAACTCTTTGATGAAGCGGCTGCCTCTTTCCTCATCAATCTTTAGCAGTGCCCAAACGAATCTTCTGATGAATTTGGTTCCCGGGCTCTTGCGTCTTTCACCTTCATAGTCGCTGATGACGGATGATGAGACACGCATTTTTTCAGACAGGCTTATCTGTGAAACTGCGAAAAGCTCTCGCCACTTGCGCATTGTAGCGCCGGGTCTGCTGGACAGTATTATTTCGCCTGCGATTCTTCTGCCGAGAACTTCGCGAATACTTGGAGACACGGACATTTGCGGATGTTTCCTTGGGCGACAGCTAGAATGCCCTTAACAACAGTATGGAGTATAAAAACTTATACACGCATGGTGACTAGATGATGAAAATGAGGAAAATCCCTGCGACAACGACAA
>CAZHWL010000111.1:0-3626 GCA_964536035.1 uncultured Candidatus Bathyarchaeia archaeon
TTCTGAGTTAGAAGGTAGGGCTCTATCTCTGTCGTTTAAAAACTTGCTTGACTGTCGATTGGTAAAAATGTTTCTAATGATTCTCCGTATTCTCAAATGTATTGATGATTGACTCTTCTATGTGCTTTTTCTGTCTACAAGTTTTTGGATTTTTTTGCAAACTCCACAAAGATCTTTAGATATCAAATCTGGTTTCTGTTTGCTTTCCGACAAGTTCTCAAACGTGTAGAATTGTGATGGAACAAAGACTGTCTTCATTCCTACTGCTTTAGCGCCCTTTATGTCTTCTTGAGGGCTATCCCCGACATACACTGTTTCTTCTGCTGTTACTTTCAGTCTTCTCAAAGCTTCTTTGAAGATGTTAGTGTTAGGTTTGCGCCAACCCGTCTCATCTGAGACTAGAATTACGTTGAAGTACTGGTTTATGTCCAGTCTTTTCAAGCCTGCATATACTACCGGTGCGAAAGTGAAATTTGAGATCAAGCCTAGCTTATGCGTGATGGCCAGTTCCTTCAGCAGGTTCTCTGCGTATGGTCTCAGTTCAAGGGTCTCAATGTAGTCTTCAAAGAATGCATTAACCGCTGTTTTTATGTTAACGTCTTCTGGTTTTGTGTTGAATCCAAGCGTGTTTAGGGCTTCTGATATCCAGATGGCATTTGTCACTTCAACTAACTGTTCATACCGTATTGCTCGATATTTTTCGTGGGCTTGGCTGTATGCCTGCAAAAACTCTTCCGTGCTTGTCTTGAAGCCTGCTTCTATTATGGCTTGAGCCAATTTCATCTTCGAGTTTTCCATGTCATAGTCTACTACGTTTGTCAACGTACCAATGAAGTCGAAGATTACTGCTTTGATCTGATGCATTCCGTGGCCTCTCTGAGTTTTCAGTTACTGCAAATCTGGTTTTGCAATGCATATCTTCAGATAATAAGATTTACGTACATACTCGCCAGTCTGACATATTGAGTTCTCATGTCTTTCAGAGAGTACCTGCACGAGAAAGCAGAGGAGTCAAGACACAATGAAACCTTAGCTTACCTCATGTTTCTGGCAGGTGCCGTTTTCTTCGTAGGAGCTATTCTGGCAACTTTAAACTTGCCTGGAAAACTCGATTGGTTTCTGATCTTGCCCTACTGTGCGGAGCCTAGCTCAGGAATGTTCTTGAGTTTGACAATGCTTGTCAGTGGGGTTTCAATGATTTTCTTAGGAATAGCCGCCGGTCTTCATTACTCAAACGACCGAAGCTGGTACATGCAGGAACTACGCAAATCCAACACCATTGAAAACGGCATAGTGCACAAGAAATCAAACACTGGCGAACACAAGAACAGAAATTCCAAAGCATAGAGCCTGCCCGCATTTCTCGAAAACAACTTTGTACAAGTATCGCTGAGTTTGAAAGAGTTAAATATTGACGTTTCTGAGATGAATGGCTAACGCGATGGAGATGCTGGGATGAAGGAGAAGCTTGTTTCAATCGTGTCTCTGATCGTGCTTGTTGTTTTGGGCATTGTCGCTTTTGCGTTAACTCAATTGAGTACAGAGTCTTCCTATAGGTTCTTGCTTGCACTTTACCCATTGTTGGTAGTTTTGTTTGGCGTGGCCCTTTTGCGGCAAAGCGGTTTAACAATGGCTTTTGCTGGGTTGGTTCTGACTGTCGTGTTTGCATTTTTTCCGTTTGAGACGCCAACTGATGTCGTGTTTGGTGCTTCAGTGGTTGGTTTCTTGAAGAGTTTCGGGATTTCGATTTCAGTAGCCGCGACCATGCTGATGATTTTCATTATGAAAGAGGTCGGTGCGTTAAATATTGTTTCGAAGGTCATTAAGCAGCAGGTAGTTGGTGACGAGGTTCGTGCTTTGTACGTTGGCATAGGCTTTGGGTCATTTCTCACTTCACTGGGGGTTGTTACTCCTGCTCTGTTTCCGCCTTTGCTTATTACGATGGGCTTCTCGCCTTCGTCTGCTGTAGCCATTGCAGTGTTGGGTTATGATCCTACGACGAGCTTCAGTTTGCTTTCGATCCCGATCACTCTTCCGGCTGAGGCCAGTCTCAAATTAATCGGCTTTGCTATCAATCCGATTGCTTTTGCTTACAAGATCGCCTTGTTTTTGCCTCTTGTTTCTACGGGTTTTGCTTTTGCAATTTTGTGGTTAGTCGGGGGAAGACAGTCAATGCGAAAGGGCGCTGTTCCTGCCGTGATTTGTGGGTTGGCTTTGGCTTTGGCTTGTTTGGGCACGGTCGCGCTTGATTATTTCACCGGTGTTGAGTATGTTCCTTTGAGGGTTGTTGGAGTTATTGCCGGTTTGTGTGCTATGGCTTCGGTTTACGTTTATCAGAAACTCTCCAAAACAAAGGTCAAGCAAGAGATTGCCAATTATCCTTCTAGAAGGGAGGTTTGGCGTGCTTTTTCTCCATGGGTCATGTTGACCGTCTTGGCTGCTGTTGTCAGCGTTCCGCTAGTTGGCAACTGGCTTTCCAATGTTCTAGCCGGTTGGGAAAAGGTCGCTGTGCCCGGCGGTGAGACAGTTGATTTGAATGTTTTGTCTCAGATTTACACGTGGATTTTCGTGGCAGTTTTGCTTTCATTGCTTACACTAAAACCGACGAAGAAGCAAGTCAGAAACGCGTTTATCGTTTGGATTAAACGTTTTCCGGGTCCATTTTTGGCTTTTGTTCTTTACTTTTGCATGGCTTATGTTATGTCCTATTCGCCGATGAACGTGGTGCTTGGAACGACTTTGGCTTCGGTTTTTGGCGCTGGCTACATTTTTGTGGCTGCGAGTCTAGGTCTGTTTGGGGCCATCGTTGGAGGCTCGGAGACCACTTCAAACGTGCTTTTCATGAAGATACAGAAGACTGCATCGGACAGTGTTGGTTTAGGCGAAGCTGGGTTTATGACAGTTTATGGTAGTCATGCTGTTGCTGGTGGAATCGCGAGTGCGGTTACGCCTGCGAAGATTAACAATGCGGTTGTGACTATCGATGCAGAGAAGGGCACTGAATCGCTTATCATGCGGAAGCATCTGATTGTAGCGGTGCTGCTTACGATAGCTACCGGAATATTAACAGGCATACTTGTAAAAATCGGCATATAGAATAGTGCAGCGGAGCTGAAAGCAGATCATAGGTTTTGCATTTCTGAAGCTAGTTCTTGAATACTCTTGCCGATTAGCGTATCCAGAAGCTTGTTCGGGTTGCCTATGGCCTTTTCGACTTTCGTGTCATACGGAATTTCGGTCAAATAAGCTATGCCTAGTTCGCGCGTTTGTTGTTGAATAGTTCTTGACTGATCCATTTTCATGTTTTCCACTATGCCTATAATGGGCATTTTCAATTCCTTCAGCAGGCTTGTCAGTTTTCGAACTGTTTCGAACGCAAGCTGTGAAGGCGTCGTCACTACAAGAAATTCCAGTTTTTCGATCAGTCGTATCAAGTCCAGCGTTGCGTCACCTATCCCGGGCGGCATGTCTAAAACAAGAAAATCCAACTTTCCCCATCTAGTAATTGAAAGTAATTCAATCAGGACATTTGAGACATCTGCTCCTCGAAGCGGTGCGGCAAGGTCGTTTGAGTAGTAGACAATTGACATGTACTTCAAACCGTGAACGATAGGCGGCACAATTCC
>CAZHWL010000112.1:0-3614 GCA_964536035.1 uncultured Candidatus Bathyarchaeia archaeon
AATATTAATAAATCTCACGACTTGATTACATCATGCTACTTCCTTGCGAAGTAATCTGTGACATTTAGGTTTTGGGTGAACATGAATGATAAACGATGATTCAGTAGGTAAATTAGTGATGAAAGGAACAACAACCCTAGGTCTAGTGTGTAAGGATGGAGTGATTCTGGCTTCAGACACACGCGTAACCATGGGATTATACGTTGCACACAAACATGGAAAGAAAGTCTACAAAATAGATGAACACTTGGCAATGACCATAGCCGGAACCGTCGCTGACGCTCAAAGAGTTGTGGATATTCTGACAGTTAACGCGCAGCTCTACAGAGTCAACATGGGCCGACCCATGCCAGTCAGTGCCGTAGCCAGAGTCGCAGCAAACATGCTGTTCTCAGCGAGATACATGCCGTTGCAGACCCAAGTCTTGATAGGCGGCGTGGATGACACGGGATCACACATATTCAACTTGGATCTATTCGGTAGTTTGACTGAGGAAAAATGTGTGTCTACTGGATCAGGTTCGCCTGTAGCTTACGGCGTCTTGGAAGACAAGTATAAAGAGGGTGCATCTGTAGGAGAGATGTTGCCAGTAGTCGCTAAGGCCTTGGACGCCGCGATCAAAAGGAACGCTGGCACTGGAGACGGTTTTAACGTTTCAGTTATCGATGAGAAAGGCTACAGGGAGCTAAGCGAAAAAGAGAAGAAGAAACTTTTTGTAAGTTAAGGAAGCTTGAATTGTGGCTAGGATTTCTAAAGAAGATAAGATAGAGGTAAGCCAATATATTCTTGGACATGTTCCGAAAGAGGCTGAGGTAACTAGAATAGAGTATGAAGGGCCTACGCTTGCTGTTTACACGAAACGCCCTGAGATCTTGGTTGAACAAAGCAATCTCATAGCTGAAATAGTTAACGTGATAAGGAAGCGAATTGTGATTCGCTCTGATCCATCTGTAAGGCTTCCAGAAAGCGAAGCAGAAAGAAAGGCGCGCGACATTGTAACAGCTGAGGCTGAAGTCACTGAGATAAACTTTGATCCCAGCCTTGGAGAAATAATAATCGAGGCAAAGAAGCCTGGACTTGTCATCGGAAAGAATGGACTGGTCTTGCAGGAAATAATCAAGCAGACCCGGTGGCGTCCTCATGTTCTGAGAAGTCCACCCCTTCGATCCAAAATTGTCACTCACATGCGCCACTATCTCCATTCCGAGAGCAAGGAGAGAGAAAGAATACTTCGAACAGTAGGAGAACGCATCTTCAGACCCAAGACCTACGAGGTCGGTGACGTCAGAATTACAGCACTAGGCGGAGTCCAAGAAGTAGGCAGATCTGCTTTCCTTCTCCAAACTAGAGAAAGCAGTGTACTGCTGGATTGCGGCACTAACCCCGGTTCATCTAGGCCTTTTGAAGCATTTCCACGTTTTGACATTCCAACATTTGAGCTTGACTCTCTTGACGCAGTTGTGATCAGCCACGCTCACCTTGACCATTGCGGATTGGTGCCTTTTCTGTACAAGTACGGCTACGATGGTCCTGTTTACTGTTCAGCTCCCACTTCAAATCTTATGACTCTGCTTCAACTTGACTACTTGGATGTGGCAGGCAAGCAGGGAGTAACACCTCACTACGACCAGAGGGACGTGCGCGAATGTGTTCTTCACACAAACCCACTGCGTTACGGTGTTGTCACGGACATTGCGCCTGACATCAGGTTGACGCTTCACAACGCTGGGCACATTTTGGGCTCTTCAATGGCGCACTTGCACGTGGGTGAAGGCTTACACAACATTGTCTACACTGGCGACTACAAGTATGGTCGGACAATGCTTCTTGAAGCGGCTACAACAGAGTTTCCACGTGCCGAGACTGTGATAACGGAGAGCACCTATGGTGGACCAGACGACCTCATGCCTTCAAGAGTTGAAGTAGAAGAACGCATGACCTCCATTGTCAACGAGACTTTGGAGCAGAAGGGCAAGGTTCTGATTCCTGTACCTGCAGTCGGAAGAGCCCAAGAAATAATGCTGGTGCTTGATGGTTACATGCGCCGTGGACTAATGAAGGAAGCGCCTGTTTTCATCGAAGGCATGATCTCAGAAGCTACAGCAATCCACACGGCTTTTCCAGAGTACTTGGGAAGAGAGGTTCGCCAAAGCATACTTCATGATGGAGTAAATCCGTTTGAATCAGACTACTTCACCATAGTGGAGCATCCGAACATCAGACCAGAAATTATCGAGGGAGAACCATGCATTATCATGGCAACCTCAGGAATGCTTGAAGGCGGACCCATAATAGAATATTTCAAGAACCTAGCAGACAATGAACGCAACACCGTCATCTTTGTGAGCTATCAGATTGAGGGCACCTTGGGAAGAAGGATTCAGAAAGGCTTGAACGAAGTAGCCCTGGTCAACAATGATGGCAAGATGGACGTGGTGCGTGTTAGGCTGCATGTGGAATCCATGGAAGGTTTCTCAGGTCACTCAGATCGAAGACAGATTATTAATTATCTTACCCACTTGAAGCCGAAGCCTGAAAGAGTTATAGTGGGTCACGGCGAAAGAGCAAAATGCCTGAGCGTAGCGAACTTTTTGCAGAGAAGATGCGAGATTGACGCGTTCGCTCCAGCTTTGATGGAGACTTTTAGGCTGCTGTAGGAATAGGCTCACTGGTTACAGGCGTTTTTTCTCGCCAAATCCTCACGTTCTGAGGACAGACTACCACTCGTTCTTCACCCAGTCTGGCTATGTCTCCGTTGATGGATTCAGCGAACTCGCACAGCTCGTTTACAGCGCGTTTAACGTCTTCAATGCTCTTGCTTGCCAGAGGAGTAATTCTGAGAATCAAAATGTTTCCCGATTTCACTTCATTCTTTATATTATCTAGGTCTGCCAGATCACGTAGGGGTATGGCTTTCAGGTAGGTTTTGCTAGAACTATCGCTCTTCTGTTCAGCCTGTTTCTCTTCTTTCTTTGGCTTGCGCAATAAGCCGCCTAAGACTGGCAAACGTCTCCTCTCTTGCTAATGTACTCTGCATTACTAGAGTTTAAGCATTTCTTAATTTCACCTTTGAATCCATAGCGTGGCTATGATGCGGACGGCTTCATGGATTTCAACGAGCTATCAGCTAGGTTCCATGAGAAGAACTTTTTACCAGATCCCATATTCTGTCGCCCACGTAGTGAATGTTTTTGATGGCGATTCCTTGTTTGATCTTTCTTGCTTCGTCAGATTCGTAAAAGGCTTCGCCAATTGCTAGGGCTTTGCCATGTCTCTCGTCCACTACGGTTATAAAGTCTCCTTTCTTGAATTCTCCTTCATAACGTTTAATTCCTGGTGCCATGACATTGGCTCCTTTGCAGACGTAGGGCACAGCGCCCATGTCCACAATAGCCTTAGGTGCAACAGCAAGAAACTCGTCAAACATCAATGTAGGAAAGACAAGTCCTCCGATCTTGGCCAGCTGCGGTTTACCGTTTATCAGATAAATTTCCCCAACATCCGTTTCAACAACTTCAAAGCTCGCCTTGCCTTTGAAAAGCTGCTCAACGTTGATCTTGAGTTTTTCAGTAACTTTGCAGAGCAGTGCTTTGGCTTCTCTCTCTTTTAAGAAA
>CAZHWL010000113.1:0-3610 GCA_964536035.1 uncultured Candidatus Bathyarchaeia archaeon
TATGAAAAGTTTTAAATCCACATAGCCTCACAACATGTGAGATTGGGTGTCATAAGATAAATGACCTCAAATAAACCTGGACTTTTTGCTAGAGAAGCAACTGGACTAGTAAGAGAAATCGGCTTCACTTTGGGTGTCATCATCATCCTCAGCCACGTGATTGGTTTAGGCTGGCAGAAACGAGCCTTCCAATTCACTGGACCAAGACCAATGCCGACTGACATGATGCCGCTTGGGCTTCCAGCGATGTTCTGGGCCTTTCTCATCTGCGGCATAATCGTACTCGTCACAGGCTACGCGGCAGGCTACGTTGCAGCTGCAATGCCAAGATCAGGAGGCGGCTACGTTACAATCTCAAGAGTGCTTCACCCGTCAATAGGCTACATGTCAGGATGGCTGATGTTCCTCGCTGAAGCGTTCTCATTCGGACTTATTGGAGTTGCAGTCTTTGAAGGAATCTCGATATTCTTCGGCATCGCAATGGCTCCCTCAGCGCTACCTACATGGTTAGGCGATCCAATGTGGATGTTCATCGGCGGCTTGGCAATAGTGTGGATATTCGCAATCCTCGCGCTACTCGGAACCAAGCTCTACGGCAGACTCATGGAAATAATATTCTACATACCAGCAGTGATCACAATAGTTTTCTTCGCTCTGTGGATAGCAGGGGCACTTGATCCAAGCCTTGTCGTAAAGGGAGTACAAAACACGCTGGGCGCTCCACCTTCAACCTTCATGAATGTTGCCATAGACACTGGAATGACTAATCCTGCTAACATTGCAGGATTCTTCGATTCATTCTCCTATGCACTCGGCGGAGCCTTCTGGGCTTACATGGGATGGTATGCAACGACGTTCCTTGCAGGAGAAGTCAAAGAAGCTAACAAGAAGCTACCTATGGTTCTATTGACTGCTGGATTAATAACGATGGTAGTCTACCTGACGGCTTCGTCGCTTGCAGCAGCATCCACAATGAATGTAGCTGTCACGAACGTCGGCGGACACCAATGGAGTTTCTTCCAAGCATACTCATGGCTAAGCTATCCTCCATCAGGTATAGATACTTCTGCAGCAATAAGCGCCCTTGGGAACGTAAGCTTCCTAAACGCATGGAGCACAGGAATCGCGTCAATGATAGCAAGCGGCATGGGATTACAGTGGCTTTCATGGATAGTAGCGATAGGCGGCGTACTATGGGTTGCTAACGACATTCCGCCGTTCCTTCTAGTGGCTTCAAGAACGTTTTTCGCAATGTCGTTTGACAGAATGATGCCAGAGAAATTTGCATACGTAAGCGAAAGATGGCACGCGCCAGTTTGGGCCATCATAATCACGGCTATAGTGGCAATCCCTGCATGCATGGCTGAAGCAAACTTCCCAACTGGAGCCTCAAGCTATCTAGCATTTGCCGGAGTTGTTGGAACCGACATATTCGACGCGTTCTTCCTGACGATGTTCTGCATATCCTGTATGTTGCTTCCGCTGGAAAGAAAAGAAATCTACGACCGCGCCGCTGTCAAACATTCTGTAGGTTCAATTGTCAGCTTAGGGTTCGTGGCTACACTAGGTGGACTCTTCTGCTTGTACATCTTCGTAAAAGAATCACCTTGGATGTGGTCACTGTTCACAACTGGAGCTGCAGCAGCAGACATGACAAGCGCCATTGGCTTCTTTGGATGCATAATCGTGGGCGTACTGCTATACATTGGTTTCATGCACCGCAACACCACTAAAGGCGTTGACATGCGAACCCTCTATATCAGCATCCCACCCGAATAGTCTTAAATATCCACCCTCCCTTTTTATTTGTCCAATGTTGCAACTAACGGTGTTTCAGACGTGAACGAACTTGACATTATAACTGATATGGTTGAAGAAAAGCTGGTCAAAGGAAACTTCCGATGGCTGGCAAACTTCAACGAAATTCACAAAGACTACACAATAAGCGAATTAACGTTCCCTATATATGCGTCAGGAGGTCTTCAGGAAAGAGGATTCTTTCTTTCCAGAATATTCTCAGCACTTGTAACACCGAAATACAAAATCCATTTTCTGTTTTATCCATCGTCTCAGGCCATTGATCCAAAACAGTTGAGGAGACTCATAATTGCCTGCAAGAGCAAATTTGGACCTGAAGATTGGATTTTCTTGGGATTAGTTCAAAGCCAACCACTTGAGAAGGATTTTGAAGAAGCTGTAAAGAGTGTAGCTGATAACACTGTTGGAGTAGCTGCTTACAGTCTTGCCTCAAAAGAAGCGGTCTCATCCGAGAATGTTCTTGGAAGAGGATTAAGCAAACAGCTTAGGCTTACCGAAGCTAAATTCGAAGCTTTTGATCTGCCAAACTATTTGAAAAGTTTCACAATTGTGTTTTCCCTGAGCATGCTGGCAATAGTCATGATCGCGCTTTCAGGAGCTCGCGAAGCCCTGAGCAATATGCCTCTGATTCTACTGTTCGCTACCGGCCTTTCGTTAATCGTTGGCTATCGGATCTACAAGAGCAGGTATCACGCAACGCTTTCAATGGACAACAAAGGGTTCCAACT
This sequence comes from uncultured Candidatus Bathyarchaeia archaeon, assembly GCA_964536035.1. Taxonomy (GTDB): domain Archaea; phylum Thermoproteota; class Bathyarchaeia; order Bathyarchaeales; family Bathycorpusculaceae; genus JBGPAV01. The sequence goes on from CAZHWL010000113.1 coordinate 2,547, forward strand.
GAAGCAAGGTAACAAGATTAAAGATGAAAAATGGTCCAAGTACACGGATGTGACAATCTACATAACTCCAAAACATGAAACATGCCTCAGGCTTCATGCTAAGGAAGAAACATTCGATTTGCCTCTCTCAAGAGTGGGCATGTCAAGAAAAGAAACATATAGCATGATCAAGCAACTGATAAAAAGAAAGTGAGAAAAACTCCATTACTCGATCAGCGGTGTCTCAACTGCGGTGTTCCACCAAGGTTTGTTCCATTTCTTGTCGACCTTGGGTAAGGCGGCTAACAAAGTGCTAATTCTATCCACAACTACAGAAGTTTCACTTGGCTTCATCCATTTTGCAAGCAACTCAGTTCTTGTGATCAAATTTTGAAGATTAAGTGCAACGGTTAAAGCTAGCTTCTTGTCTTTATCCAAAATCTTGCGGATTTTTTCCTCGTTAATCTCTTCCTTGCCACTTCCAAGCGGATGATCCAAGAAAACCGCGCACACGTCTTTGATATCTTTTTCCTCCATTCCAAGGACAACCATATCTGGAGAATACCAACTATAAGGTAAGAGTCTAAATTGCTGGCCACGTTCTTCAAGAATGTGAATGTCTATTTTTGGAAAATCCATTATAAATTGAGCCTTGGACAATATCATATATTCTAAGCCAATCGTGTACAAGCAGTCTCTGCTTCGCTCAAAAGATTCTTTGACCTCGATTTTATGGCGCAAATCTATGGAATCACAAAAGACGTCCAAAACTGTGACTGAGGGAAAACCTTCTTCGGTTATACCGTTGAGCGTGCGAACTCGGTATCTTTGACCTTGTCTCATTGCATTGAAGATTGTGTCTGCTTTTGTTTTGAAAAATTTGAACTGTGTTCCAAAAGCCTTGTCCAAGTTTAGGAGAAGCTTGACAAAGTTTGAGCCTTGATTCTTAGGGATAATAAAATCAGTGTCCTTTATGCTACGTGACAAATCCCCTTTGCCATTAGAGTGCTCACAGTGAACCTTTATCGCCCCGCCGCCGAACAGCAACGCCGGGATAGGTTTGCCGTTGACTTGCTTGTCATAGG
>CAZHWL010000114.1:0-3579 GCA_964536035.1 uncultured Candidatus Bathyarchaeia archaeon
ATGTGTTCTACTTGGTAGCGGGTCATTCTTTCGTTGAAGTCAGACACGTTTTTGAACAGTTCGATCAGTTTCTCAGGTGGCATTCCTATGTTTACGAGAAAGGAGGTTAACGTGAAACGGCCAACGTGGGATAGGTGGCGGCCGGAAGTGAAGGCTTGGAAGAGTGCGTTTATGCATGGTGGGAAAGCGGTTTGCATGATCTCGGCAGGGTATCCTTCCATTTCAGCTTCGCCGATTCTCTCTAAAGCAAGTTTCTTGACTTTGTCAGCCACTGCAGTTACTGATTGGGGAAATGCCGGTACGTCTTTTTGTTCGAGTCTTTTTTCAATGTGTTTGCGTATTTCTTCGCTCAGGAGTCTTGATGCTTCGTTTCTTGTTAGATACACGTTTCCCTGATTTAGGGAGCGGTTGACAAGTTTCCATTTTTTGTCTCGCAGATGAGTCGTGTTCTTAATGTAGTCTTCAAAACTCAGTGAAAATTCAGCAACTATGTTAGAGCTAATATTTGCGGCTAGGTTCCAGCCGAAGTTTCGGGCTATTGCGAGAATTTTTTCTTCAGGCTCCGAATTCAGGTCTTCATATGTTTGCTTTGCTTCGGCCAGTGCGTATCTCTTCTTGATAAAAGAGTTTTCTGTCGCGATAACTATCATTACTGCAACAGGAAAAGAGAGAATTTCCACTTCAATATTCCTAAGCTTTCTGCTGACTCGCGTGTACAGGATTGCTTCTTCCACTCTTTCTTCTGCTCGCTCAAGAACACTTGCAAGACTTGGGTCAGTTAGATCTTCAATTTTCAAATCCAATTTCTTTACGTATTCAGTGGTTTCCTTGAGAAAAGGGTATTTTGCGAAATCGTTCTTTGTGAATCTGACCGAGGATAGTTGCATCGTGTTTTTCTCATTAGTCTGTTTCGATTCTTGGAGCTAGGTAGAAGGTTAGCTTTCCTTCTCTTGTTTGTTGGAAGTCGAGTTTTATAGGCATGTCTGATGAGAATTCAAGTATGGCGATGTCTGATGTCTGTGACGCCGCTTTGATTATCTCTGTCAGGTAGCTGAGACTGAACGTGGCTTTTGACGGCTCTTTGACTTGCAGGTCCAATAGGGTATCGCTTCCTTTCTGGATGGTTATGATTGCGCCCATAAGGTCGCCAGCGGCGTTGAAAACGAGTTTTTCGGGGTCTGCTTCGAGTTTTACGTGGTCGCTTACGAGCTGTGCGTCTTCGATGGCTTGGCTTAGGCCTTCAGCAGTGGCTTTGACCATGACGTTGAATGTGAGTTTTGGTGTTGGTACTTCTTCTTCAGATGCTTCGAGTGTGGGCATGGTGAAGTTGCGTGTATACTTGCCCATTATCTTGAGGTTCAGTTTCCCCGTTTGGTCGTCAAGACCAAGCTCTACGGTTTCATCTTTGCTGGCGCGTTTGAGGAGTTTCAGGAGCTCGGTTATGTTTATGCACATTTTCGTGGACGTGTCGCATTGGTATTCTTCGAAGATTGTTTTTGGCCATTCGAAGTCTACCATGGCTACGCGGGAGGGATCCATTGCGCGTAGTTTGAGGCCGTCTGGTTCAAGTTTGAATGTGGCTTCGTCCACTAGGATGCTGATGGATGTGATCATGTCTCTGAGAAGTTTGGCATCTTTGACTTTGAGTTTGAACATGGATAGCCAACCTTTTGACAGTCTGATATTGTAAGACTTGTAAATAAAGACTTTACCATATATGTCTTGGGCTTCAAAAAATGCTGAATTTATTCCCGCTTGAAGAAACAGCGCATACTTCTGCATGGCGAAGTGAGCCTAACGCGCTTAAGCCTTTAAGGATGCTTCTGTTTCTTTGGCGTTTCTTGATTTGGTCGTTAATTGGAACAAAAGTGGCGAAATGTTATCTATTGTTGTTTCATGATTTTTGCCGCTTTTGGTTTATTACTTGCAGGTAAGTTTATATATTACTCTGCGGTAATTACCAAAAAGTAATAATAGGGTGAGGTTCCATGAGACTTAAGCTTCGACTGGTGCAAGACGGAAAAACTATCTTCGAAGTCCCACTTTCACCAAGCGACTGGGCGAAAGAGGATTTGGAGAGCGAGTTTAGAGCTGCCGAGCAGAATTTTCAAGAATTCTCAAAATTATTCGGTGCACTGTCGCATGAAACACGTTTCCGCATGATGAGAAGACTCGTCGAGGAAGAAGACAGAACGATGAGCTTTGCAGACTTCATGAGAGACTTAAACCTGAACCCGAAGATTGTGTGGGAAAACTCGAAGAAGCTGGAGGAAGATGGATTTCTGGAGAAAACTGGCAGAGGAAGGTACAGCTGCTCAGACTTCGGACAGACCGCCTTCATAATGATGAGTCTCGCACTGAGGCGCTTGATGGAATCTCTTAGAGAAATGGAGGAGTTTTAGGGGAGGTGAGTTAACTTGTCATTTGACGATGATTTCAACGAAATATTCGGGGACTTTGAGGTTTTCAACAGCAAGTTAATGAAGAGATTCAACAGTGAACTGAACGAAATATTCAAGGAAATCAAAAACGGAAAAATCAAAGGTGAATGGGAAGTCAAAGAAATCAACGAGCCAGGAGTGAAGGGATACGCAATCCGCGGCGTCTTCGGATCAAACAAAACGCTTGAACCATTTGAGCCAATGAAACCTTCAAGGCGTCGACCGTTGCCAGAGAGACCTTTCGGTTTGTCCGAGAAAGCTTTGAAGGAGATGAGAGAACCATTGACAGACATTTTTGACGAAAACGATGTCATCAAGATCTACGTGGAGTTGCCTGGCGAAGAGAAAGAAGACATACAGCTGAATGTCAAAGAGGGCTTTGCTGAGATCAAAACAAGAAGCTTCTACAAGAAGGTGAAATTGCCAAACGTGGATGTTGACTTGGGAAAGGTGACATCGGAATACAAGAATGGAGTGCTTAAGGTAACAGTCCCAAAGAAAGCGAAGCTTCGCGGCGAGGATGCTACCAAAGAAAGAATGGTCTAGAAAGAACAGACGCAATGAAACTCTGAGTAGGCTGAAGTTTCCAGGGGTCTTCTTTCCTTTTTTGTTTTTTCAAGTCTGTTTTGTTTCTTTGACATTTGCTATGCTTTCACTTAATGCCGCGAACGTCATGGGTCTCGTGTGGCTCTTGTCGGTTGTGCTTATCAAGAAGCTGTCAACATAGCGCACGTTGTAAGCTGCAAGCTGTTTCATAAGGCGCACAAAATCGGCGAAAGAGGAATAACTTTCATGAAATGAAAGAATCACCCTATTGGAATCTCGACCAATCCCATTCATGATAAACAACGCGGAAGCAGTGGAATTCCTCTCCAGCTCGCGACCCTTGGCTCGCAAATCCTCTAACTCTTGCATGCCAGTTTTCTTCTCGTTTTGAAGGAACGTCAAAGCCATTATCTCATAGCCAAGCCTGTGAAAATCTGGAATCATTGTGTACTCTTTGATGTAGCCTTCTTTCTCCAAGCGTTTGACCATTCTGCTGACGGTTGGCTGTGAACATCCGACTGCTTTAGCTAGCTCTCGATCACTTCTGCGGCTGTTCTTGATGAGTTCGGCAATTAGTTCCCGTTCAAGCTCT
>CAZHWL010000115.1:0-3573 GCA_964536035.1 uncultured Candidatus Bathyarchaeia archaeon
TGTGCAGAGATGTAGGCAACTGTGCCAAGCGTTTCCGGAACCCACATGAACCGTAGAGTCCTAGCCGGCTGCTGAATTCTGCCAGACTCTATCAAAGTTTTGATTGTTCTTGCTATTTCCAAGAGTAAACCTGAGCCAGACGCGTTGTCATTTGCGCTTGGTTTTGGATGACACAGATGTGCTATCAGAAAGATCTCTTCATCCAGTTTCTGTTTTCCTTTTATTGTCGCAGTTATCACTTCTTCATGTCCTTTAAAGAGGCTGGCGTCAACTTTGGCTTTGAGCTTCACAGTTTTGCCTGCTTTGAGTATTGCTCGCAACTGGTTGCCTTGGCGCTTGCTGAGAGAGAAACCGAATTTGACTTTGGGAAGCTGTTTTGCAGTTGGCCATATTGCTTGGTAAGCATGTGCGTCAGGTACGTCTAGACTTTCACGCACATGAGGCATTTCATAAGTGATTGTGTCTGTGATAACGCCTATTGCTCCGTATTTGTGAACGGCTTGTTCGTGGACGAGTTTGGCTCTGCCTGTTGCAAGGACAAATTTGCCTTTGACACTTTTGCCTTCATAGTCTTTGGATCGTGTTCCAGAGTCTACATCAACTAGTTCAGCAATTGCGCCTTCTTTTTGTGTACCATTACTGAATGTGTGCAGACTCTGCGGACAATCTTCATACGTGCACAACAACTTTTCCTCAGGCTCTAGTATTCGAAGTTCAGCGCTTTTGACTGTCCAACCTACTGGACTAGTATGAGTCCAGTATTTGGTTTTGCCATCTGCTGGATACTTTTCTATTACAGCGTCTTTGAGTCCTAGTCTCTGCAGTTCGGTTATGACGTATTCTGCGGCTTCATGATACATTGTGGAGCCTTGAATGCGGTGAAAACGCATGATTTCAGCCACATATGATTTGGCCGTGCTTCCGGACAGCTCTTCTTTGATAAACTTGTATAGGTTCATCATAATGCCTCACGAATAGCGTAGTATTATTAAGGGGGGTATTTTTATAAATTTTTCAGCGTAAGTTTTGTGCCTTCTTTTTTGCAACAGGATTGTGGGCGACATCGTGAATGCAAAAACTACCGCAATCGTTGTAGATTCTGGGATTACATGGTATTGATATTTATATCCGATTTCTTCGGTGGTGGCGACGTTGCCTGCGTTGTCTTCAACTATAATCATGTAGGTCACGTTTGTGCAGATTTTTGGCATGTTGAAGACAATGGAAAATGTAGCAAACTGCATTGCGCGCTCCTTTGAAACTTTTAACCCGAGGCTTTTGATGCTTATAAGGAACTTTAACTCGACAGGTCACAATTGAAATGATAGGCATTCAAGCATTTCTTATATGCCTGTCTGTGTTTGTGTTCGCTGGGGCTTGATTATTGTCGTTTGGAATAAAAGAAAAGGATATGCTTGCACGAATCGGAAAACTCGTAACTAAGAGCAAAACAGTCGAAACCCCACTCTTGTTCCCAGTTATAAACCCTGTCTTCCAGCCTGTCTCTCCAAACAAGATTGAGAAAGAACTCGGCTTTGAAGCGCTTATCACCAATGCGTATATTCTGAAACAACGCTTCCAAAATCAACCAGTTCTGCAAGGTTTGCACAAGTTTCTTGGCTTCAACGGAGCAATAATGACTGATTCAGGCGCTTATCAGATTCTGGTCTATGGCGACGTACACACAGATCCAAAAGAGATCGTGGAATATCAAGAACAGATAGGCTCTGACATAGCCACAATTCTTGACATCCCAACAGGCTGGAAGATCACAGAAAAGCAAGCCACACAAACAGTGAATGAAACTCTAAAAAGAGCAAAACAGTTCTTCAAAATCAAATCTCACGACGACATTCTTTGGGTTGGTCCAGTCCAAGGTGGCAGACACCTAGATCTTGTGGCTAAATCTGCCAAAGAAATGCAAAAACTTCCCTTCCAGATTCACGCTTTGGGCAGTCCAACGGAAGTTATGGAGAGCTACCGCTTTGATGTACTAGTTGACATGATTTTGACCGCAAAGATGAACCTCCCACCAGATAGACCACTCCATCTTTTCGGCGCTGGTCACCCATTCATGTTCTCTCTAGCTGTAGCTACAGGCTGCGACATGTTCGACTCCGCAGCTTACGCCTTGTACGCTCGTGAAGGACGCTACATGACGGAAAACGGCACCCACCGACTGAGCGAGCTAGACTATTTCCCATGCACTTGTCCAAAATGCACTAAAGCCACGCCCAAACAAGTACTAGAACGCCCACCCAAAGAGAGAGAAGCCTTCTTGGCTGAACACAACCTGCATGTCTGTGCTGCTGAGATTAGACGCATAAAACAGGCTATACATGATGGTAGACTCTGGGAACACATGGAAATGCGCGCTTACAACCACCCTGCCTTATTCACAGCAGTTAAACGCCTAGCTAAGTACAAAGACTTCATCGAGAAACACAGTCCGTCCAAGAAGCCCAGCGGCCTCTTCTTCTACAACTCTCTAAGCCTCATCAGACCCGAAATCATACGACATCAAAAACTACTAACAGAACGCTACACGCCGCCAGATAAAACGGAAACACTACTCCTCTTTCCACAAACAAGCGCAAAGCCCTTTCACAAGTCACACGAATACAAGAAAACAGTCAAAAACATCAAGAAACAAACACCCAACTTCCACACATGTTTCTACGCCGCACCCTTCGGGATAACCCCCATAGAGCTAGATGAAATCTACCCGTTGAGCCAGCATGAAACAGCCATGCCTCTAGACAAAGAAACAATTCAGCATGTAGCAGAACAGACAGTAGACTACGTAAAGAGAACCAACTACAAAACCATAATTCTCATCAATGATCCGCAAAACTGGAACAGAACAATAATCAGCGCAGTGAAGAAAACCTGCAAGCAAAAATACATTATCCTCAAAACCATTCACATCAAAAAGGTTTTCACAGCAAAACCTAAGCAACCACGTAAAAATTAGTTTTCAAAACCTGAGTAGGAGCAGTACTCCAAGTCTCTCTTTTTTGCTTCAAGAATATGATGAAAATATTCAAGATCTAGCAAAACCACTTTTAATGAGAACACGTATCATTCCTACATCAAAAACTTGAGCATGCAAAACCTTGATCCACGCAGACCTACACTTTCACACATGTTATTCATCAGATGCAACAAACCCACCTAAACAAATAGTTGAACGGCTAAACATGCATCCAACTATCAAAGCTATAGCCATAACAGACCACAATACGTTGGAAGGCTATAGGAAGACAAGTGAACTAGCCAAAATCTACCCCGACATCCTAATAATCCCGGGAGTGGAAATCAGCGCGGAAGAAGGCGAAATCATCCTATTGGGGATAAATAAACTGCCTCCTGAACCTTGGACAGCCCGAAACGTAATTGCACATGCAAAAGCAAACAACGCGCTAGCGATAGCCTCACACCCATACAGAGGCTACGGACTAGGCGACCGAATCCTGCAACTGGATCTGGATGCCATTGAAATTCTCAACGGAATAACTCCTCCAAACCAAAACAGAAAAGCTGAGAAACTAGCTGAAGCCAAAGGACTGCCTG
>CAZHWL010000116.1:0-3570 GCA_964536035.1 uncultured Candidatus Bathyarchaeia archaeon
AAGAGAGAGCTTGGGCTTCTTCACGCCACGATGATGGGAATAGGAGGAGCCATCTGTGCAGGAGTCTTCGTGACCTTGGGCTATGCCTCGACGCTTGCTGGTACAGGGCTGATAATAGCCGTGGTTCTTTGCGGAATCATAAACCTGTTCACAATGCTCAGCTATGCCGAACTGGGTGCCGCACTGCCGAGCGCTGGAGGTGAATACACATTTGCGAAAGTTGCATTCGGCGGCTTTTTGTCGTTTGCAACTGGCTGGTTTGAGTGGCTGAGTAACATGTTTTACGCGGCATTCTCTGCTGTGGGTTTTGCGTATCTTGTGTCTTATGTTGTCCCAGCTGTCAACGTGCCACTGTTAGCCGTGCTAATTATAGCGGTATTCACAGCGATCAACGTTAAGGGAGTTAAGGAAACTGGACTGAGTCAGACGCTGATGACGCTTTTCATGTTGAGCCTACTGGGCATATTCATCGTATGTGGTCTCTTCACTGACCAAATTGCAGGCAGCCTCGATCTTAATGCCCCTCAAGGCTTTTTGGGAGTGCTCAGAGCGTCAGCCTTCATATTTGTGGTGTATCTTGGCGGAGAAGCCATCGCTGTGGCCCAAGGAGAAATTAAGAATCCAGGTAAGACTATTCCGAGAGCCATATTGTTGACGTGTGTGACTTTGATTGTAATCTACTCCGCAACAGTTTTTGTTGTGCTCAGGGTGGTGCCTCCTGAAAGCCTGATCGGCAAGGCATCGCCTCTTGCATACGTGGCAGAGCAGTTCATGGGACCCTTGGGCGTTGTAATAGTAACCGTTGCGGGGATAGTTGCTGCGGTGTCTTCGGTTAATACCTCAACGATGGCTCACTCTAGGGTGGCTTATGCTCTAGCTAGAGACGGCTATTTTCCGAAAGGTTTCTTTAATGTCCATAAGCGTTTCTGCACTCCTTTCATCGCTGTCTTGCTGGGTTCAGCTTTTACCGCGATGTTTGCTGCAACTGGGATCGTGAATTTTGTTGCTTACGCGACAGATTTCGGCTTCATAATTGGGTTCATTTTTGTCAATCTTTCGCTTATCAGACTGCGAAAGATTCAGCCCAACCTCCATAGGCCTTTCAAGGTTCCACTGTATCCTCTGACACCCATACTGGGCATTGCTACTTCTCTTATGCTGATTTTCTTCCTAGAGCCCGGCACGCTACTCATAGGATTGGAGCTTTTTGTGTTTGGACTTGTGGCTTACTACATAAGAATGGTGGGATACTACAGAATCAGCCTCGCAGCTGGCGGGATGAACTTTGGGATAAGCGTTTTCTCAGCGCTCATCGCCTGCCTAATTGCTTCAGGTGCCGTGCCGATATTGATGTCTGAAAGCGTTAGGTGGCTGGCTACCAGTGGAACGGCCTTGGTGAGCGTGATTTATCTGGTTGCAGGTCTGCTTAATGTCACAAGAAGAGAGGAATGAAGAATATGACTGAAAAGGATGAACATCATCTCTTGAAGAACACGATCGCTGAAGAACGATTCAAAGTCATAGACGTAGTACGCCGACTCGGTTCAAAGTTGAGCGGCCTGATGATCACTTGTGGCTTCTTAGTTCTTGCGTTCGGCGTTTACGTGCTTCTGATGCCTCAAGACCCTATCATGTCTGTTCGGCTCAACGCCATATTCATAGGCGCCTTGGGCTTTGTCGGCGGACTCAACATCGTATGCGGTATGTTGCTTCTACTAGGAGAAGACTAGGCAGCAGGCTGTTTTGTGAAGAAGTCTGTTATCTTCTTCTGGAAAAGCGCGTTCTTCAGAAGCTTGCTCTTGCTGATCCACACTTGCAGAGGAATCTGGAATCGGCTTGAAACCCATTTCAAAGCATTTTCCAGCGTGTTAAACCTGTAAGGCGGCTGCCGCATGGCGTTACGCACGTTTTCGCTCACTTGCCAGACGCCAACAGGCATAATGTAGCCAGGACGAGCCTCTCGCAAGACAATGGCAGTCGCTTGTCTTCGCTCTTTCACCAGCTGCTCGCAGACGGCTAGACGCGCAGAGTAGTAGCATCCGCCTATCTCTGCATACTTTGTTCTTCCGTCGTGGCCCTCCCAATCTCCGAACATTGCTATTTGTTTGCCACTCGGATTCCATGTGGTGCCAGGGTACCATGCTTCTATGGCTTCGTAGCTCCAGATTGACGGAAGCATGAGCACCTCAAAAATGTTGTCCAAATAGACTGATTCATATACGCGGTACTCGTTGACCTCTGGATATTCCTTGACTTTCTTCATCAAATCCTTGGACAGTATATCATCAACAGCTGTTATGCTCCAGCGTGTTGGCACCATGCGTCTGTTCTCTTCTAAACCAAATGCTCCGACACTGAAGGCTCTCTGTATTTTTGTGACGAGGACACCGTTTGCGTATAGGTCTTTGACTGCTTGAACGGCCTTCAAATCTGTATCATAGTAAGCTTTCTCGACGTTTTGATCCCAACGCGTATTGCTAAGGTTCAGGTCACGGATCTGCGCTGAAGGACCGAAAGGCTGGACTTCATCGTCCATGAATATGTTTCCGCGAGGCTTATTCTTCAGTAGCAGTTCAACGCCAACAGGGTTCACGGCTAACGCCAGTTCACATGTCTTGTCAATTATTCGCCCGCCTTCAGCAAATTCACGGACATTCACACGGTGTTTTCCGCGGACAAGCATGGAACGAAAGCCAATAATCTCCTCCATTGACCTTCCGAACCAGTACTCGGGCAAATCGTAGATGCCCGTATCCTCCTCCACAGGCGGCACAAGGGGTCCAGCATACACGTTCGGGTACCCAATCCTGCCTATGAAAACACTCGGAGGCGATGCACCTACTATGTCTTCGCTGTCCATCAGCGGAACGCTCTTCAGGTAAAAGTTGACTTTAACCATAATTGGGCAACGAAGCTTTCCACACAGGTTCCTTGAACCCTTACATATGACGCATTGACTGCTTGCCGAGTGTCTTGTAGTAATGGTGAGTGTTTCGCCAATGTCAGGCTTAACCTGCTTCAGCACCTCATGTAACCAAGTGCTCGAAAAACTTCTTGAGGTTGTCTGCGAAAACGTCAATCTCCATCAAATGAGATGATGATCGGAAGTGGTTCATATGTTTTCTGGGATCAGCTTACGCCTTCTGTTTCAGACAAAAAAAACACGCAGCTTATATCCATTCTAACGAGCTTTATCAATAGGGGGAACCACCGTGGACGAGGTCAGATTCTACAAAGGAAAACACAAGGTCAAAGTGCTGACACAGAGCAAAGGAAACTGGATCGTTGAAGCTCTAGAACCTTTTGATGACATTGTGAATGGCGAAAAAGTGAACGTCTCTCTTGGACAACAGCGCATTGTGGCTCCGAATCTGCTTTCAAAGAGGAAAGGTTTGGCTCCACTCGTGAAAGAGCACACATACGAATTGAAAATGGAAAAGAAACTCAAACATCTCATCGAAGAACAGCAGAAGAAAAACAAAACAGACACAAAATAAGGGTATAGGTAGCGCCCCGGCCGGGATTTGGACCCGGGTCCTGCGGGCGACAGCCGCATATACTAGACCGGAC
>CAZHWL010000117.1:0-3566 GCA_964536035.1 uncultured Candidatus Bathyarchaeia archaeon
CGAACGTCACTTTCAACGAGAGAGTCTTTTTCGCTGAAGAAGGCGTCGAGTTCTACTTTACGCCGGGACATACAGAGGATTCTTGTTCCTGTTTTGACCACATCGACAAGACACTGTTCGTGGGAGACAATGTCGAATCGCCGATTCCCCACATCAACGAGCTAAATGTCACGGCATATGTGTCCACGCTTGAAGAGTATCTGAAAAGAAAGGCGAAGACCATAGTAGCCGGTCACGATGAAATCATGCTAGATGACAGCTTGATTAGAAGCAACATGGACTATTTGAGAAGATTTGAAGCACTAGAAGTTGACTCAGCCAAATTCGACAAGAAGGGAAAGATAGTTCACTTCTGGAACCTGTCAAACACGGGTGAAAAACTCCGAGAAAAAGGCATGCTCGAAGGGGCGTTGAAGTGTTATGAGGAAAGTAAACGCGTCCTTGATCAGTTGGAGGACAGTACGCAGGGAAAGCAGGAACAGGTGAAAAGAATCCAAGAAATAATAGCCGCGACATCAGAAGAAGCTTCCAAGAAAAACTAGCTCACCATGCAGACGCTATGTCTTTTCAGAGAGAATTTTGCTCAGACTTTCAGTTATCTTGCTTGCTGAAGCGCTTATCTCCGGTTCAAGTCCTTCTCCGAAATCAGTTCTCTTAGGCTCAATCAACAGGAGCGCGATACTAATCTTTGACTCCTTCCTCAGATACTCGCAGAAAATCCTCAAAGGAAGCAAATGCGTCGAGAAAGCAGAGGAACCGATCAGATAGTCAGGACTCACTAGTTTCGCTTCTCCCGGCCTCAATCCTAAAATCGCAGCGTCTATCAGAAGCAAATGCGTCGGACCAAAATCTAAAATTTGTTGAACATAGCTTTCTGGAACGGTCTCGCATTCTAGTAACATGACTCTGTCGGAGACTAGTCTCTTCAGATCTTGGGCTATTTTGACGCCGACAAAATCATCCATTCTTATCGGATTGCCAATTCCCGCAATGACTATTCTATCTGCGTCTTTCAGCCATTTCTTGAGCTCTTTCTCTAAATCGTAATCGCCTTTAACCAACTGGAATCACCATGATTGGGTCAGAATGAGAAGAGGAAAAAGAGAGTTCAGAGAAGAGTGTTTCGTTTCACTGTCTTGATCAGTTGTCTGCTACTGTCATATATGTTCACTGTCAACGGCATCTGCCCCACTGCAAAGTGTGTGGCGCATCCGAAGCACGGGTCATAAGCTCTAAACGCCATTTCCACCTTGTTGAGCACGCCTTGGTCTACTTTGCCGCCGTGTATCATGCCTTTGGCCGCATCGCGCACTGACATACAGATCGCTGGATAATTGTTTGTCGTGGCCACTATCATGTTCACTTCTTTAACAAGCGCATCTTTGTCAAGTACATAGTGATGAATCAGGGTTCCCCTTGCCGCTTCAACGATGCCGATTCCTTCTCCAGGTTCGCCAGGCTTGGCGCGTACATCCTTGCTCAGGATCTCTGGATCTCTGACCAGCTCTAATGCTCTCTCTGTGGCGTACTGCAGTTCGATGAGTCTTGCCCAGTGAAACGCTAGTGTGCTGTGCACGGGTTTGCCGCCGAGCGTCTTGTACATGGCTTCATACTCTGCCTGAGCCATAGGCGTAGCCATACCGTCTGATGCATTCAGTCGTCCCAATGGTCCGACACGGTATATTCCGCTTTCTGGGCCGTCAACCAAACCTTTCCAGCCTATCTTCTTCAGATAGGGCATTTTTGCGTAGCTCCACTGTTCAACATGCTCGCTGACGTGCTTTAGGTAGTCTTTTGACTCAAACTTCAGGAACTCCTTCGCATTCTGGTCCACTACGCGGACTTTGCCGTCGTAAAAGTTGACTTTGTTGTGCTCGTCCACCAAACCCATGTAGTAGGTCTTGTGCGTGTAGCTAGGGCTCTTGATCAGGTCCACGTACTTGCTGTTGCCCAACACGATGTCGTGAAACAATTTAAGCGTGAACTGGGCAAACTTGACGCAGGATTCAACCATTCGCTCAATCTCGGCTCTGTTCTCCTCGCTCAGAGGTTTTGATATGCCGCCTGGCAAGCCGCAGACAGGGTGCGTGGCTTTTCCGCCGATAATTTCTGTTATCTTCTGTCCATAGGCGCGATGTTTGATGACTTCTTTGCCAACATCCAAGCCTGCCTTCTCGATTACACCTATGATGTTTCGTTTTTCAGGTGGAGCATCTGGACCAACCACGAAGTCCGGGCCGCCCAGATAGTAGAAGTGAAGTGTGTGGTCGTAAATGTAGTAAGCGGCGTACATCAGTTCACGGAGCTTCTTAGCTGCTGATGGAGGTTCAACATTAAACGCGGCGTCCAAGGCTTTTGCAGCTGCCAAGTGGTGAGCAACTGGGCAGACTCCGCATATTCTCGTGGTCAAAATAGGCATGAGTTCAGCTCTTCTGCCCACACAGAATTGCTCGAAGCCTCTAAGTTCCGGAATCTTCAAGTAAGCGTTTTCAACTTCACCTGCATCATTGAGGAATATGGATATGTTCCCATGACCTTCAAGTCTCGTGATTGGATCTATGAGTATTTCTTTCATTGTTTCATCACTTTTCTCCTAAGAATTGATGAGGGTAACGAATACATGTAAAAGGTTCCAAGAGGGTCTTTCACCTGGTTCATGAGCTTCTCCACGTCCTCTTGGCTGTAATGCTCCTGCTCGTTCTCCAAGCCCAAGATTGAAGCCAAGGCGCTCATCATGGCTGCACCTTGCTCCGGCACGTTGGGACATGGCCCCCCGCATCCTGTACATGGCATGTCAACTGTTAAGCATTGAGCGCCGCATCCGCTACGGGTCGCTGGGCCCATACAGATTATTCCCTGCTCGAGCACGCATTTCTCAGGCTCTGGAACTTTTTCGTGAACGCGGTAAATCTTGCTGATCTTCTTGTTCTCCTTTTTTCGGGGGCACTCGTCGCACACGCTCTTCAAGGGTGCAAGTACTGAACCTGTTGGCGGAAGCTCACCCTTCGCAATAGCGTCTATGGCGTTGGAGATCAGCTTCACAGGCGGCGGACAACCAGGCAAGTAATAGTCAACCTCAACTGTCTGATCCAAAGTTTTCACTGTGTCATAGAAGTGCGGAATCTCCAGTTTGCCCTCCTTCACCTTGGTTTCTGGTTGAGGAACCACGCCTTCTGGGTTAACCACCGACTTCTCCTTCAAGTAAACGGTACTGAGAATTTCCTTTGCATCATGCAAATTCGCTAATCCAGGTATGCATCCTTCTTGGGCACATGAACCGAAAGCCACAAGCGTTTTCGCTTTCTTTCTCAAGAGCTTGGCCACGTGTTCTTGCTCCGAGTTTCGGATAGAACCATTGAAGAAGCAAATGTCAATGTACTTGTCAGGCATTGCTTCAACATCTTTGTATTTGATATCCATGGCCACTGGCCAAAACACGATGTCAGCTATGCCTATTACGTCAAGGATTTTCTCGTTTATGTCCAAGACTGCGATTTCGCATCCGCCGCAACTGGCAGCCCAGTAGAAAGCTAGTTTCAGCTTCTCTTTTGTCATCTCATTTTCCT
>CAZHWL010000118.1:0-3564 GCA_964536035.1 uncultured Candidatus Bathyarchaeia archaeon
CTGCTTCCACATGCAGTAAAGATTACGCGTGAAAAAGATTTGAGAGTTTTCAATCTCTTTTCTGCGTCAACTTTCTTTTTCAGCTTGACGCGACAGATCGATTTTTCTCGCAAACTTATTTCTTCAATTTCGTCCACAGACTTTAGCAAGCCTTCTACAAGCAAGTGCCCTATGGCTAACTCTTTCAAATTCGAAGGAGAACACATTATGGTTGCATAATGAACCCTGTTAATTAGTATGTGCAAGGGTTTCTCCTCAGCCACGCAGTCCACAATCTTCTCTGCTTTACCAGTTGAAACATCAATCCTCAGGAGTTTGATTTTCACGCTACTCACTTCCTCAACTCAGATAACATGAACTCCACAATCGCATCAGCAATGCAAATATTCGAAACAGACTGCAAACCTTTCCACCCAGGCTGACTGTTAACTTCGCAAACGACAGGTCCATCAGGACTTTCAAGGATGTCCACGCCTGCCGCCTTGCATCTCACGGATGCAGCAGACTTGACAGCCATATCCTCCAGAGCCTTGTCAAGCTTGGCCGATTCTGGGCGAGCCCCTTGACTATAGTTTGTCTTCCAATTTTCTGCGACCCTTCTCATCGCTGCAATAACATTGTTGCCGACTACAAAAGCTCGAAGATCAGAACAGCCATGTGGCACAAACTTCTGAACATAAATCACGCCATGATAGAACACTATGGCCTTGAAGACAGTTGAGGCAATCTCTGGATCGTTGACTCGCGTTGCACCTAGTCCTCTGCTGCCAAAAAGAGGCTTAACAACAACGTCTTCGCCGAGTTCGGCAAATGATTTCATGGCCTCAGCAACGTTCTCGGTGACTACGGTTTGCGGCACAGGCAAATCATTTTCTTCCAAGATAGCCAAGACGTCGTATTTGTCAACACAATGTTCAATCGCTTCAGGCGGATTTACAACGTATAATCCTGAACGCTCCAGACGATACAGCATATCCATTCTGAAAACCAATTCCTCAACTGAGCCACGCCCAACGGGACGGACAATCAGAGCATCTAAATCCTCCAGAATATTTACGCTGCCAACTTGCATGCATGGTCTGCGGGCGACGTTGGCAACCATTCGGGACAGACCGAAGCAGATGTTCGGTACTCCTTGTCTGGAAAGAGCTTCCTGAAGCTGAACAGAGCTCCAGGCGTTCCTGTTTCTTGTCACGATTCCAAACTTCAAAAAGAAAACCTCTCCACCGTTTAGACTAGTAGAAGAAGCTAATTGGGTTACATTCTTAAAGCTTCTGCGAAGCGCCCATTTTAGAACTTGTGAATGAACGGGATCAGTTCTTCAGCATTTGCTATTCTTTTTGAAAGATCAATTCTCAGATATGCACCGTGATCGTTGAAGTATGGTGGGCCTTTTCGGGAAAACAGAGTAAGGATCTTGCTGTTATGGTCAAGTTTGAAGCCTTCTTGACAAGGCTCATGGCCTCTTACCATGATCTTGACGCCCAATTTGCTCAGCGCTTCATCTGTGACCTTTTGTCCGAATAGTCTCCCTGCTCCTCTTGGTGATGCACAGGTTTTATCCGTCATTTCGGTGGGATCGCTCCAGAGCAACTCTTCCAGTAGGCTCTCTTTCGGGTGCAGTTCATGGACATTGGATAGATCCTCGATTGAGCATATTTTATGTGGAAGACCTCCATGAACCAAGAGGTATTGTCCCTCAACGACCGCTGCATTGTACAGGTGTGGAAACAGTTTCTTGATGCTTGAGCAAGCTTTAGATCCGTCTCTTCCAAACTTCATTTCAAACTGTGCTGGCAAGTCGTGCGGTTCAGCCATTATGTCGTCAGGTCCTTCATGGTTTCCTCTAAGCAGAATGATTTGATCGGGGAAGAGAAGTTTCAGGTTCAACACGGTGTAATAGACTTCGGCAGAAAAAGGACCTCGATCGCCATAGTCTCCTAGGAAAAACAGGACAGACGAGCTGTCTTGACTCATCTTTCGCACATAGTCGCTTGTTTGAAGTATGTCAACTAGGCTTTCCAAATCTCCATGTAAATCCCCAATGACGAGTGCTTCACCTATGGGCTTGGATTTGACCAGCTTGCCCGTTACTTCCATGTTTCCTATCTTTCCGCTTTCACGACTAAGTAATTGTATAGCTTCTTCAACGAGCCCGATAAACGATGTACCTGATACTTCAAACGATTTCTTGATTATCTGCTGAAGGTTTGCGTTCAAAAAACTGTGTCCCGGCTATTCTATGCGTATTCTCTTGTTTGTGGCGGCCAGAATGTTCTTCTCTATATCGCTCCTGTGATTCTTTATCTTCTCCACCGTCTCGCTGCAGGCTCGCTCGAAGGTCGCACGTTCTCCTTCAACTATCTTTTTCTTTCTTTCAAGCTCCTCAAGCTGTGTCCTAAGCATCGATAGAGTCTTCTCTGTTTCTGCTACTTCAGGCGACATGGAAAGCTGTTTTCGACTGCTCAGTGCATTCAGGCTTCTTTGGTGAAGATCAGCAAGCGAGTTCTGGTTGAAGATTGTCTGTATGAGCTGTTCGGCTTTGCGCGTCTTCTCCGGTTTAAGCTTGAGCTTGTCCTCAGCCATTAGAACGGAGAGTTTCTTGAGGATTTGATTCAGTAGAGGTTGATTTGGTTCTTCGGAAGTGAATGCCTCGAATGGTTTGTCAATGTATTGGTTGAGTTTGCTGATTTCCTCTGGGGTTAAGCCACTTCCTTCACCGTGTAAAGCTAGTGATTGGAGTTTTACGAAGGGTTTCTGAAGGTGCTGCAGGCGCTGCTTCAGTTCCGAGTTTAAGGCTTCAATTTGATTGTCAATTTGACCTAGTTGGCCTAGGCTTCCTTTAGCTTTCAACTCGTCTATTCTTTGATGTGTCTCAGTTATTGTTTTGCCGAGTTGAGTTTCTTCGTTTTCACTCTTTGTTTTCTGTTCTTTGAAGTTTGTGAGTTGCTGCTCGAGGGTTTGCAGTTTTTCTACGAGCTGGAAAGTGTCTTCTAAAGTCTTGATTTTCACATACTCTTTTGTGAGGAAGTTGTTGAGTTCTTTAAGTGACTCTTTGGCCTTTTCGAAAATTAGTTGGAATTTCCGTCTGTCGAGAATGAAGAAGGGTGAGATGTGTGGGAAATAGTTTCTGATATCAACGTCGGTTACGAGAAAGGCTCGCTGTGTTTCCTGAACAAAGTCGTGAAAGCTGTCATAGGTCACTTTTTCTGGAATTTTTATCTGTCGTGTTCGGTCTACGAACAGTTTGGCAAGCTTGTTGAGCGCTCGAGCTCGGCCATATGTCTTCATGTTTCTTTTCTCAATTTCCTTTCCGCTGTTCTCAAGTAGCATCTTGGAAACTTCTGACAGGTTTTCGAGTGATTTGCGCATCTCATTCAGCAGTTTCTGTGCCTTTGAATGGATTGGGCCGAGAAGTGAGCCTGTTTCGCGTTCGAGCCAGCTTTTTGCCTCTTTTGAGGAGAGTTCGACAGCTTCAGACAAGAGTCTTCCCATCAGAAAATGCATGAAGGTTATATTTATCTTTGAGCACTACGCTTTTCTGAGTAGCTACTCTTAAATAAT
>CAZHWL010000119.1:0-3536 GCA_964536035.1 uncultured Candidatus Bathyarchaeia archaeon
ATCAGCTTCTGGCAATCGTGCTATAATTTCAGGATACCCTCGCGCCTCTTTGTCCTTCAGATTATTCAAGCTCTTATCCTCAGAGGCGTGAGACAACAAGAAGACGATTTAAGCTTTGCCTCTTTTCACTTGGTTGCGAGTTCAGATCCCAACGATCTCCACAAGCATCTGGAAACATGTGGTTCTGGAAAGCATTAAATTCCTGAACATTGTTATCAAGCTGAAGGTTATGGAATATGGTTGACCACACGATCGTGCATTTTGAGATCCCAGCTGATGACGTAGAAAAACTGAAGAAATTTTACAGCAACCTTTTCGGGTGGAAAATAGAGAAGATGCCCGGTCCCATGGAATATTGGGGCGTAGAGACCGTGCCCGTGGACAAGAAGGGTGTTCCTTTGCGACCAGGCGTGAACGGCGGAATGATGAAGAAGCAAAATCCACAACACAAGGCAGTCAACTACATCGCAGTTGAATCCGTAGACGAGTACGTTAAGAAAATAACCTCTCTAGGCGGCAAAGTCATTGTTCCCAAGACAGAAATTCCCGGAATGGGTTGGTATGCACTAGCTCTAGACCCTGAAGGCAACCAGTTTGGCATTTTCCAAAACATGTGAGCCGTGAAGACATCAAGCAACATACTCCCTTTTCTCTTTGACGACCTTTCAGATATTCCTAGCAATACCTGTCAAAAATGCAGATGTATGCTTGGTTTCTTAATTGTAGAAAGGTGAAGTGACTACTGGTTTATTGTGCGATCTGTCAAAGAAATCGATTGCGTTGGGCATGTGGTTACGCATAAGCCACAGCCAAAGCATTTTGCGCTTTCAAATTTCATTACGCCATTTTCCAGGCGTCTTGCTTTGAATTGGCATCTTTGGACACATTTGCCGCAGTTTATGCATGTTTCGGGGTTGTTTGCTGATATGTATTTGCTTGCTGTGACTGCTTCCGGCACTCCGAATCGCATTAGTGCGCTCATTGAGTGACAGCAGCAAGAGCAACAGCTGCATATTATTTCAGGGTTTTCTTTTCCTTCAAGCGTGTACGTGATGTGCACGAGTCCCGCTTTGTGGGAGCGTTCTAATGCTTCCAGAGCCTCGCTGAGATTGATCTTTCTAGCTGATCCTTTGTTTATGAGTGCTTCTGCTTTTTTGTCTATACTCATGCAAACATCAAGTGGGCCATCGCATTTTCCGTATTTTTTTCTGCAGTAGCATTCTCCTAAGGAAATTGTTTTTGCATTCTTGAGAATTTTCTCTATTTCAGTAAGGTCCAAAATCCGTTGTTGGCTTTTTATGCGCATGTTAACTGGAATGGTGACTGCTGTACTGTAAGAACTGATCTCCTTATCTATCTCCTCCTTCGTCCAATCGTCTTTCTCTGTCATTCTCTTGCCTCAACCTCTTCGAACTACCCTGAAGCATAAATCAGTTTTGCCTGTGCACAATTCAACGGTTCCGTAGCTACAAACGTTGAGTTCCTCGGCCTTTTTTTGTGCTTGTTATGACAAAGTCAACGAGCGTGAAAACTTGGCTCATTTTCAAACCTGCATCAGAATTCTCGAAAGCATTCCACAAAGTCAAATGTGATCGGTTTTGTTAAGCATGATCACAATCTGCTATTTTTTTGTGGCTTTGGTGGTTCTTGCTCGAAAATCCATGTTGCTCTCTTGATTATGTCTCTTATTGGCAATTGCTGAGGGCAGAGTTCCTCGCATTTTCCACAGGCTACACATCTTTTGGCTTGGCTTTCTGGTGTTATGTGTTCCCAATACTTGGCTTTGACCTCACCACTCATGCCTTTAACGTAGAACTCGTTGTAGAGAGAGATTATCTCGATTATGTTGACGCCTTCAGGGCAGGGTGAGCAGTATCTGCAAGCTGTGCATCCGATGAAGCCCGTTTTCTTGTATTCCTGTGCAATTTGCTCTATGAATGATAGTTCTTCTCTGGTGAGTTTGCCTATGCCTGAGCGGCTGGCCGTTTTGACATTCTCTTTCACCTGCTGCATAGTGCTCATGCCGCTAAGAGCGACTGATACTTCTGGCTGATTCCAGACCCAGAGGAGTGCCCATTCTGCCTGTGTCCTTCTAACTCGTGCCATGCTCCACATGTCTTGTATTGATTGAGGAGGTTTCATGGTCAATCTTCCGCCGGCTACCGGTTCCATCACGACTACTGCAAGCCCTTTTGAGGCCGCGTACTTGAGTCCTCTTGTTCCTGCCTGATATTCCGAATCTACGTAGTTGTATTGGATCTGGCAGAGCGTCCAGTTTTCATAACTGTCTATAATGCTTTTGAAAGCGTCGTATTCGTCGTGAAAACTGAAGCCTACGTGTCTGAATTTTCCCTCGTCTATCTTTTTCTCAACCCACCCTGTCACGTCCAGCTTTTGAAGTTTTTGCCATCGCTCTTTGGTTAAACCGTGCAGAAGGTAAAAATCAATATCCGTTTCCAATCTTTTCAATTGCTCTTCCAAGTATTTGTCCATGTCTTGCCACGAGTTAACGAGCCATGTCGGCATCTTGGTGGCCAGCTTCACACTCTCACGATATCCGTTTCTCAATGCTTTGCCAACAAATGCTTCGCTACTTCCTCCATGATATGGATAGGCAGTGTCGATATAGTTCACGCCGTGGTCTATGGCGTACCTTATCATTTTGATTGCTTCAGGCTCATTTATCTTTGCAGCATCATTGCCAATTGTGGGCAGTCTCATCGCTCCAAAACCTAAAGCCGAAACTCTCCAATCCAGCTTTCCGAAGCGTCTATACTTCATAAAACCAAGTCACCAGCTTAACCTGAGACAAGTATCCTTTAAAGGAAATGGAATCCCATGCAGTATTTCAACCTGTTTGAGACAACTTGATACGTTATAATGTAGCATTAAGACACATGGATTCCTTTTTGGCTGGTCACAATATCTGTATAAGTGTGTGCAACTATTTTCTGTGGCGGCCAATTCTTTCGTGTTTCTGCGTTTTCCTACGCCATTCTCGCTTTTTCTGTGTTTTAATCATAGCTCGGCCATAGTTGGGTTGGAAGCTGCCTTCGGTTCGGTATTGATCTATGTTCCTGTAAAATGTTGGGCAGTCTATTTGATTCTGTTGAAGGGCCATAATGTTTTGGTTTAGCTGTTTTCTGATCTCGGGGTTGGTTGTTTTTTCATAAATGTCAGAGTAGGTGAGATAGGCTGCATGGAATTGAAAGTCAGATGGGTTGTCGATTAAGAGCTTTTCTAGCGAAGTTGATTCTTTATTGTCGGATTCCTCTGTCATAATTTTCCAAGCTTTAGGATAGTCTAGAAAGGACCTGCCTTTTATAGATAGCGCACGTTTACCTTATGCCGCAGGAACTGGGCCATATTTTACTCTGAGAGAAACGATTCAAAAATTGCTTTTCTCGCGTTAATGTTAAGCTGCTATGCGAGTTCGCTACTGAGCTGCTCCTTCTTTTCTGCCAAAGCTTTTTTCGTAACTCACACATTACAGACTGGGCGGTTCTTCTAGCTGCGAGTTCAGGTCGTCAACGTTA
>CAZHWL010000120.1:0-3509 GCA_964536035.1 uncultured Candidatus Bathyarchaeia archaeon
CATTAACGCGTTTCTTTAGACATGTTTGGCAATACTTGCATTGCTTCATCTATTGCTCTGATGGTGTCTTTAATTTTGCCGAGGTATTTCTGGAAGTTCAGAGCTTTGAGTACCGCCACGCCTCTTTCTGTTATGGCGTAGGATGCTTTCTTTCCTGTGGCTCGTTCTTCGATAAGACTGTTTTCCATTAGGAAACCTAGGAGCCGGTTGAGAAGCGTATCATTCATGTCTGCTTGGCGAGCTATCTGTCCAAAGGTCATTGGTTTGTTGACTAAGGATTCAAGAATGTCTTCATATGATTCAAGTTTTGATCTTCGCACTTTTCTCTTCCTCATTTCTTCAGCTTGCTGTTCTCAACAGATAAATCAATTGTGAATTCAGAATCTGAATCGTTGCTTTCGCTTAATAAATCCCGTGAGTATCTCTTGTAGGGTGATACTGCAAGACAATATTCCAGCATAGTTGGGATGGTATTGCGGTTTGGCGCTTTCAGAGAGAACATTGAATGAGGTTGGAAAGTTGGAGGGCTGCCCGCCACGTTTTATGGCATGTAAAGTTCTTATGTTTGGTTGGTTGAATTATGTTGCATATGATTCATAAATGCGGTGAACCGAATTCTATATTTGCCTTCTTGGTGAATTATGTGAGAACAAAGATTATATACTATTTCCGTCTATGTGTTTCAATCTTGAATTAATAATTAAATCGAGGTGAGAAAGAAATGGTAAGTGAAGGAAGAGGACGCTTGTTCAGAAGAAAAGACGGCAAGTACTTGATATACCTCCCAGTTGACTTGGCTGAAGACAGCATGTTCCCATTCAAGAACTACACCAAGACAAGAAGAGGCGCTGACTCAATCAGAGTCAAAGTCTCCTTCAAACACGGACGCGGCGAACTCCTCATCGAAAACTGGAAAGCAGCAGCAGAAGAAGAAAAGCAATAGAAGCCGTCAAGAACTGAAACAGAATGACAGACTCCCCCACAAAAAACAACCCCCAACTTTCAAATCTCGCCACACTATTTTTCCAATACAAACAGCGTGTCAAACAGTATCGCGTTTTCTCTATCCTAACATATCAATCCATGCTTTGGCGCAATAACGAAAGAAGTGACGCATTTACATGCTAAGGTTTTCGAAAATCGCAAGATCAGTTGATTCGCGATCGGAAAACTGCTATACTTGACATTTTGGACAAAGGAAGACTTGGCCTCCTCCAATACTCAATTTCTCTATGAGAGTCCCACATGTAGGACAGTTTTGCTGTTTCATGTTTGGACCCATTGCCGGCGTGTAGCCTCCTTGTTTTCCATGAAGGTCTAAGAACTGGTCTTTTCCGCCCAGTCGAATCCTCTCTTGAAGCACATTTCTGACAGCGTCAAAAAGGGCTCGTTGCTCACCTGCACTCAGTTCTGAAGCTTTTCTTTTCGGGTGAAGCTTGGACCTGTACAGAATGTCTTGAAATGCACTATTGCTCAGCCCCACAACAACAGCGTCTTTCCCTACTAGTACCGATTTGAGCGCCCTGTTATTGTCCGCTAAGAGTTTTGAAAATCGCTCGAATGTAAATTCTTTGTCAGCGGGCGAGAGGACATTGGGATTGAAATCCCGTTTGAATATGTATGAGTTCATTAAATCGCTGTTCTGCATCACGTGGATTCCGCCCATGCTGGTTAGTCTCACTGTCAATGCTGTGTCATCGTTGAAGTCGATTCTTAGGTGGAACTTTTCCGGAGTCGCAGTTGCATTTGTGTGATAGAAGATTTCGCCGCCGTATTCAGGGCTGAGAATGAGGTTCACTTCATTGTCAAGCTTGACACGTATGGCGTTGCCCCTCGAGATGACGGTTTCGACTTTCCTGTTGACAAGTTGATCGAAGGCGCGGATGTCTTTGTTCACGAAACCTATTCTTTGCAGTCTCTCGCAATCTTGGAGACTATAGGTTTTTACACGTTTGCCTGTTAGCTCTTTATTCATTTGCATGGCAAGAATTTGGGCTTCTGGAAGTTCGATGCTCATCTCGCAACACCGATTCATTAATACGTTTTCTGTGCGAGTTTAAACGGGTTTGGGTGGAATAAGAAGCTAGGATTTGTTTTCATTAGTCTTCATCGTTGTGCAGGTTTGGGGGCATCGTAGTAGTTTCTGAGTAGTGCGAGGACTCGTGTTGACCAGTCGTGCTGTCTGTGTCTCTTTGTTCGCCAGTTTTCTGAGAGGGGAAAGTAAGTTGACGTGCTTGCTTTGGGTCCGAAGTCCCAGTATCCTTCATTGTTTCTCTGTGTCCACAGCCAACCAATTATGCTGTCTGCGAATCTTCGCCAACATGGGAAAGAGGAAAGTAGCTCAAGCGACGTAAAAAGCCTGTCTAGCATGCCTGGTGTAAAGCGACGAGGTAGGTTTGACAGCGGGATTTCTAGATATCCGATGCCATCGTTTTTGTGCCATACCCAATCAACTAGAGCGTGCTCAAGAGTTTCAGGTAGTTTTGTGGCTCTTGATCCTAGAAGCGCCAATTGGTATCTGCTACTGAGCATCAAGTAGCTGTCTTTGACAGAAGCACCAGTCAGCATCTGATGTGCTTGTATCTCTGCTTCTTGATCATATTTCCCAGACGCAAATGTGTGTTTCACGATTGTAGCCCAGAGTTCCCACGTTTTGTCAAGTATCTGAAGAGTTGGACATATTCTGGCTAAAGTCGCGGCGGCAAAGAGTTGCTTGCCTGTGGCCCAGCGGTTATTTCGTTCCGGAGGGTCCGGAAAATCGATCGAACCTTCCAGCAGACGTGAAAGGTAGCCTATTGTAGAACGAAAAATAGGATCAGATGCTTCTAACCCTAGGGCTAGTCCTCTTTCAACTGCGGCTTCTGTAGTACCGATTTTTCCTTTGGTTTTCATTGCAGAATGAAATCTTCCCCAGCTTCCATCTTTTCTCTGTTCGTTTTTGAACTCTAGAACCCATCGGCTCTGTAACAGCTCTCGCCGAGCATTCATAAGCTCATCAGACGGTGCTTTCAGGACATCGCGCAAAAGGCGAAAACAAACTACAGAATCAGAATCTTCCCGTAAAATGCGACAAGCCGTTTCTTCAATTGCCTTAAGCTCTTTCACTACAATTTTCTCCAGCTATTTGAAACACTACTGGCTCTCACTAATTATTTTATGCTTTTTGCAGCTTCCAATATGCAAGTTGCAGAAGATTAACAGGAAAAACAATCTGCAATATTTTATAGAATAAAAACACAGGCGCTTCAAAACAATACCCTTTGACAAGACGCTAAATCTTTACAGTCCAACAAAAATCAGCGTGCAGTTTTATGATCAACTATAAATTTAAATAGAAAAGCGCGACAATTGTAATTTGAGGCTAGAATAGTGCCTAAGAAAACCAAAGGAAAGAGCAAGAAGCCCCCTAAGAAGTAAGAATGGAAAATCACTCACAAAAGCACAAATCCCCCTCATTTTCTTTGTTACAAGCAAGCTGTTTGCCCCGCAAGAGTTCAATAAAATCAGCG
>CAZHWL010000121.1:0-3487 GCA_964536035.1 uncultured Candidatus Bathyarchaeia archaeon
AGCGTGTCATCATCCACAAAACCCGTGAACACCACCTTATGAGTCAAACCCATACTCTTAACCAAACCTGAAAGCTGATCCTTCACGTAACCATTACCCACAATCACAATTTTCGCGTTGGCCTTCTCCAGAATCTTCTGAGCAGCGTTAACAAGCACATGCACGCCCTTCTCGTAAACAAGTCTACCAACAAAAAGCACGATCTTTTCATCAGGCAAAGCAAACCTTCTTCTAAAGCCACTCAAATCCTCATTCTCATACTTCGAATAAACCTCGTAGTTCACGCCGTTCGGAACCATAATCAGCTTGTCCCAAGGAAGCCCAAACGCCCACTGAACATGCCCCATCATGTAGTTACTGCAGCAAATAACCTTCCAAGCCTCATAAGTCAACCACGCCTCAGTCTCATGAATCATCTTCTCATAATCTGAATGAATCCCATTCCGCCGCCCAATCTCTGTGGAATGCATCGTGGCAAACAGTGGCTTTCTGAACACATGCTTCAACCCAATTCCCGCAGTTGCCACAAGCCAATCATGCGCATGAATAACATCAACCGCTCCGCCCAAATCCTTGATCAGCGCCGCGGCTTCCTTCTGCATGTTCACGTTCATCAAGTAAACCCAAGTCGCAAAATCAGGCGAAGGATTCTTGTAAGAATCAATCCTGAAAACCTCAACACCGTCAACAACCTCATGAGCCGGCGCACCCGGAAAATCGCAAGTAACCACATAAACCTTCACGCCCTTGCTAACCAAACTCTTAGACAGATAGTGGACATGCGGCGAAATTCCACCAATAATCCTCGGCGGAAACTCCCACGAAAGCATCATGACGCTCAAATCGCGGCTCAAGCTGAGTCTCCGCCTCCAGCAACATTTTTGTAAGTTCCAAGAATATCCTTGATCCAAGTCTTCGATTCCGGCGAAACCACCTTCACTTTCTCAACGGGAACCTTGTAGACACGCGCAACCTCGTCCCGCATCCACTCCGACTTGACAAGAAGGCTCGTCGCCTCGAACATGCCTAGCCACTCAATGCTCTTGATGGCCATGTTGAAAGGCGCGTTCATTCCATGAGTCCGATGTTCTTCCAAGCTTTCCACTGAATACACGAACGGTATGCCCAAAGCCTTCTTCAGTGTCACTGCAGCGGGGATAAAATGCCAGTCGTGCACATCGACAAGATCAACCTTGTTGCTCAAATCATAGTAAATATTCGCAGCCGCACGCTCAACTTCCTGATTCAACGTTAAAACCCAAGTGAGAACGCCAATATGAGTGCGAACAGGATTCGTCACCCTCACAGTTTTCACGCCGTCAGAATCATCATGTCCCCCAGTCAAATACTCATGATAAGTAACCACATACGCCTGCACTCGGTTTTTCACCAGTTCTCCAGCAAGCGTCTTCACATAGCTAGCGAGCTGTCCCACTATTCTTGGCGGATACTCCCAAGAGAAGATAATGACATGCATCAGGCTCTCACTACGTGAAAAGCGCACAAACCTTGATTATCCCGCTGCCCGTCAGATAGTAACGTCTCTTTCCTTCGTTGTCAGTGAAGCTCTCCGCAAAACCCTCAGCCTTATACCCGTCCATAATCCTTTCCAACTCGCCCAGATCCACCTGCATGACCTGCGACAGCTCCTCGCTTTTTCTAGCAAGATCAGGAGCCGTGGCACACAAGTTATGCAGTGTCTGAAGAATCTTCTCCGAAAGCGGAAGCTCTTCCCTCAACCATCATCAACCATCCAGACTATTGTCAAAAGGATACTCTAAGCGCAGTTTCTTATAAAAGCCTACAGCACACGGCTCAGAAATAACCAGCCGCTTCCCTCGCCTCATCAGCCAATTCTTTATGTCTATTTTTAACCAACTGAATCATGCGCTTCCTAAGGGGTTCTCCCTTAAGCTTCAGAGCTTTCAAACGCTTAAACTGCCCAGCCATCTTCTTGTCTTGCAGCGACATTTCAGCCCACTTCTCCAGATCACCACGTGCATTGTGGAACTCCAAGGTTTTCGGATCGGTTTTTTTGAAAGCAGTAGCCAACCCATTCAAACTCCATGCTTTGACTCCAGTAAAGTCTTCCTTCTCCTCTCCAGTGTAGAATAGGAATGGTTCGTTGGCTATCACAGTTGCAAGTCTCACTCTGTTCTCAAAATCCAGAATAGCCGACAGTGCTGTGACAAAGGCGTCAACTGGCGAATTGTAGTGGCTGAAGTACGAGTGAACCTCGCCTGGTGCCCCGCCTGCCGTAAACATGTAGTAAAGGTGGTCGCTTGTCTGGAAGTATCTCCACAGCTTCAAGAACTCCTTGTCGCCTGACTCCTTAACAAAGGGTTCAAGCTTCCTCAAACTCGTGTAGTAAGCCCATTGCATCGTATTTCCAAGCCAACAGCTTGCATCCCGCTCCAAGTCTGCCCAAGAAACGGTTCCGCCAAGCTCAGGCACGTCAATCTCGCCTGAAGACGGATACTTGTCCACAACCTCGGAAGGCGTGGTCATGTGCAGTTGCCACCACTTCAAGATTTCTCCAGGCAAATGCCTAAGAAAGTCATGAATGCCTGTCTCTGGCCAGTGGTGCTCGCCAAACGTCTCATAATCCGGAAAGATGTTGATCACGTTGCCAGATGTCCCCGCCAGCCAGCTTGCATACTTGTCCGCTGTAAGTGGCCATTCGTTCCACCCTCTTGCCGAAAACCTGAAGCCAATGTCATCGGTGAGCTTGTAGTTTCTAAGCAGAATCTTTATTCTCTTGCAGTCTTTCGGCGTGTACAGGTAGTTAGGTGATTTTCCATGCAGTATCCTTTCAACGCCTTCCGTGTAAATTCCTTTGTAACCAAGCTTTTCCACGGTTTTCGCAACTGCATTATTGTATAGCAGTTCGGTGTTCTCAAAAACCACGGGCATGTAACCTATTAGATCATTCAATGTTTGTTGATGCTGCTTCACCTGTTCGATGAACTCTTCCCTGTCAGGGTAAAGGCTTGCGAGCGAATGGAAATAGGTCTGGCTCAGAAACTCTACGCAGCCTGTTTTTGCAAGTTGCTTGAATGTTTCCAAAAGATCCTTACTGAAGGCCTCACATTGCTCCAGAAAAACCCCGGATATGCTGAAAGAAAACTTTGCCTGTTTCTTTTCTCTCCTAAACTTGTCTATTGTTTCGAGCAATATCGTGTTTGATGGCAAATAGCATTTCTTGCATGCTCTCAAGAATACTTCTTTATTCACCACTTGATCAAAGTAATACTCGAAAAGCTCATCCTTTCTAGCTCGTTTGAAAACCCTGTTTTCCCAGAAGAAATCTCTCTTCAGCCTGAACGGCTGGTGAACTTCGAAAACAAACACAATGTCAGTCAACTTGCACTTTCCTCAAGCCATCATATTCGGCTTGACGTTTATTTCTGATTTGCTATACAAACGACTTGCAAGTAGTGGTTAAGATTGGATTCGGATTCCGAATTCATAAGCTACTTATCCGCGT